>JASFRI010000267.1:0-6078 GCA_050115015.1 Acidobacteriota bacterium | reverse complement strand
ATACCGGTCACCGCCTCCCCGGTGGCCCGCGCGGCGACCCGCAGCCGGGCGGTCTCGCCGGGGTCGAGGATGCCGTCCCCGTCGCCGGAGAGGCTGTCGTCCACGAGGATTCCCCCGGCCACCAGTCCGTGGGAGCCGACCGGGACCAGGTCGACCTCGCGATCCACCGCCGCCGTCCGGACCGCGACGGGGTGGGCCTGCTCGTGGTACCCGGTCTTCGAGACCCGCAGCGTGTAGTCCCCCAGGAGCAGAAGCCGCTGGTAGCGGCCGTGCGCGGGCTCGGAGGTTCGCGGCTGCTCGTAGAGCGCGGGGGGAAGCTCGTCGATGGCGACCTCCGCCTCCAGGGGATCGCCGGTGCAGGCATCGCGGACGTGTCCGCGCACCGAGGGGCCGTCCAGCCGGTCCAGGGCGTGCTGCCACCCGGGGCGGCTCCGGGCCACGGTGGAATCCCGCCAGGCGGCATAGCTCGGGTAGAACCCTCCGGAGCTCGAGGCGTTCGCCTCCACGGTGTAGGAGAAGGTGCCGAGCTCCCCGAGCATCCAGCTCTTGGTCTCCCCGTCCACCACGCCGAGCAGGCTCCAGCTGTAGCCCGCCTCGTAGGTGCCGGACCCCGAGTCCGACACGAGGCGGCGCGCGATCTGGTGGCCGAGGTTCTCCACCGCCTCCCGGTCGGAGGGGATCGCGTTCGTGCAGCCGTAGGGGTAGAGCACGAGCTCCCCGTACGTGTGGTAGCTCAGGTCGATCACCGGGCGCTCCTGGCGGGCCAGGTCGGTGATGGCGACGGTCTCGGGCTCCGACTCCGGCGCGGGGCCGCGGTAGGCCTGGGAGCTGGTCGCCCCGGAGGATCCGTTGCAGGCGCCCCAGCGCCAGTCATAGTTCCGGTTCAGGTCGACGCCCCAGCTGCCGTCGCCGTTGTTCCGGCGGTTCTTGCGCCAGCTGTCGTCCACCGTGAACACGTGGTTCGAGCCGTCGGGATTGTGGATCGGGAGGACCCAGATCTCCGTGCGGTCCACCCAGTCGGTGACCTGCGGATCGCTGCCGTAGTTGCTCAGGAGGTAGTCCATGAGATCGCGGGCGATCTCCGGGGTCATCACCTCCCGGGAATGGTGCTGGAAATCGAAGAAGATCGCCGGCTCGTCCTCGTCGACCATCACGTTGTCGGAGATCTTCATGACCTGGTAGGCGCGGCCCCCCTCGGTGATGCCCAGCTCCATCACCCGCGCGATGCCCGGGTACAGCGATTCGAGGGTGGCCATGTAGGCCTTCATCTCCCCGTAGTCGGTGTAGGCCGAGTCCACCTCCAGGGCGGGACCATCCAGGTAACGGAGGACCTCCACCTTCAGGCCCGCCGCCGCCAGCCGCTCCAGGTCGGCGACGGTCCCGACGACGTCCGCGGTCCGCGCGGCGCGATCCGTACCGGCGATGTCGTACCCCTCGGCGGCGAGCCGCGGCAGGTCCCGCTTCATCGCCTCGAGCTGCACGCGGAACCAGACCGGCCGGTCCGGATCCTCCCCCTGCGCGGCGAGGAACGTCGAGAGCAGCGCGCACGCGAACACCACCACCCATCGGGACCGGCCAGCGTATCGGATCATCGAGACCTCGGAGCTCGCGGGAGGCGCCGCGACGCCCGAAACATACCCACCCCCACCCCCACCCGCAACCGAAGATCGGGGTCGGACCGTCGCAACTACTTGAGTCAATGCGAGATCAGCCAAAAACGAGGGCCACTGGAGGGCTTAGAGCAGCCATTTTGACCGGCAAATGGGGCTTCTAACGAATGGAGCGCTTGCACCGCGGCGGCTTAGACGGCCCATTTAGGGGTCGAAATGGCCGGTCTAAGCTCCCCAGAGACCCTCTTTTTTTACAGATCTCAAGGAGAATCAGGGAGTTGCCACGGTCCGACCCCGAGTTTTCTAGAAGCGGGCGCCGATGTTGAGGTAGACCTGGTGGCGGCCGCCGTCGGCGAGGCCGTAGCCGACGTAGATGGGCCCGAGCGCCGTGTCGGCCCCGACGAAGATCGATCCGCTGTGCCGCAGCCCGTCCCACGTGATCGGATCACCGTCTTCGTAGACGTTGCCGGCTTCGATGGAGGCGCCGGCGTAGATCGGCGTCCGGAGGGCGCCCAGCCCCAGCGCGAACAGCTCGCGGTAGTAGACCACCCGTGCCAACCCGCCGTTGCGCCCGAACAGCTCCTCGTACGCGTACCCCGACAGCCGGAGAAAGCCGCCGAGGAAAAACGTCGAGCGCAGCGTCGTGTCGCCGTCGAGGTTGGCGCTCACCTCCACCGCCGGGAAGATGACGTTCTTCCCCACGTGGAACGCGTAGCCGAACGCCCCCGCCGCCTGTGCGCCGTCGACATCGGATCCCCAGCGCTCGAGGGCGCGCTCGTAGCCGAGGAAGGCGCGCATCCCGTGCGTGGGAAACACGGTGCTGTCCAGGGTGTCGACCCGAAACGAGGCCTCGTAGCCGACGTTCCGTTCGGTGGCCTCCGGGACGAAGGGGATGCCGACGTCCAGGATCGCTCGGGCCTGGACGGCGAACAGTCCGGCGCGCACCTCACCCCAGTCGCCCAGCACCCGGCCGGCGGCGAACCGCCCCTCGCGCTCCTTCAGCCGGTAGCGCGCGAGCTCCTCCCCCTCGTACCAGATGCCCAGGTTGGAGCTGCTGAGACTGAAGGCCGGGACCACGAACCAGCGCATCGCAAAATCCAGTGGCTGGTAGAACTCGGTCTGCAGCAGCGACGTGGTCCCGATCTGACCGATGTTCTGCCACTCGCCACCGCGGCGATTCACCGCCAGGAACTGATGGCGGACGGCCACGGCGTAGCTGGTATCCCCCTGGAAGTCGTCCTTCACGTTCACGCCGAACTGCAACCGGTTGCGGCCGTACCGCGGGCGCGGCGTCGGTATCGTCAGCACCCGCTCCTCATCCTCCGGGCGGAAGTCCGGCTCGATGGTGCCGAAGTACTCCAGGGCGTGCAGCCGCAGCACGTCCTCGCTGAGCTCTTCCATGTGGAACGGCTCCCCCGCGGTGATCTGCACCCGGCTGCGAACGACCCGGTCGTCCACCTGGGACGTGTTCTCGATGTCGACGCGATCCACGATGAGGTCCTCGCGGGGATGCCGCACGTGGGTCGCGAGGAAGCGAGTCCATTCCTCGTCCGTGACCGCGAACCGGCGCAGCTGGTCTGCCGCGGCCCACGCCGCCGCCTCCCCCGGGGGGATGGCCTCGTAAGCCTTGTCGAAGTCGGCGAAGCCGAGATCGCCCAGAACGGGCCGGATCAGCACGTCCCCGGGCCGCAGCCGCTTCTCGTCCTCGAGCCGGTTGCCCACGGTCAGGAACGAGGACTGCTGGCCCAGGATGGCGAACAGGGACTGCAGCTCGTCCTCCCGGGCGAGCGGGCTGGTGATGTCGACGGCGATCACCGCCTCCGCGCCGAGGGACTGGGCGATGCCCACGGGCAGGTTCGCCGCGGCGCCGCCGTCCACCAGCTCCTTGCCGTCGATGGTCACGGGGGGGAACATCGCCGGAACCGCCATGCTTGCGCGCATGGCCCGGGAGAGGCTGCCGCGGCCCACGACGACCGCCTGGCCGTCGGTGATGTCGGTGGCCACCGCCCGGAACGGGATCGGCAGGTCGTCGAAGTCCCGCGCGCCGGTGCTGTCCAGCTCGAGCCCCTTGAGGAAGAGATCCAGCCGTTGCCCCCCGATGGCGCCGGCGGGGATATAGGGCTTCAGACCATGGAAGCGCAGCTTGAGGGGGACGAGGAAGATCACGTCATCCTGCTTGCGCCGGAAGCTCTTCTCGCTGCGTAGCGGCTTGTCGCTGAACAGGCGATCCCAGTCCGTCACCGCCAGCAGCGCCTCGAGCTCGTCGGGAGACCACCCCGCCGCGTAGAGCCCCCCGATGATGGACCCCATGCTCGTGCCGACGATCAGGTCCGGCGCGACGTGCAGCTCCTCCAGCACCTTCAGCACGCCGATGTGCGCCGCCCCGCGCGCGCCGCCGCCGCTGAGCACAAGCGCCAGGCGCGGCCGCTCTCCGTCGGGAGACCGGGCATCGTCGGGCTCCGCCGCGGCTTCGCCGACGAGCCCCGTGGGGAGGAGCAGCAACACGGGCAAGGCGAAGAGACAACGGGACCCACGGCGCACGCCGGTTCCTCCCCCCTCGCGGGCTGCCCGGCCAGTGCCGGGATCCATCGCACCGCGCGACCGCGTCGCCCCCCTTGAACCGGGCGATCCGGTGGGAGAATACCAGGATCGCCCTCCACGCTCCAGGAAGCGCAGCCCCGCCGGCGGGAGGTGCTCGGGGCGCTCATGGGTCTCCCTCCCTACCGGGTCGCGGATTGCCGGGGTTCGTCCGGCACCGCTCCCTCACCCTTCCTTGCGCGAACGGGCCCGAAAAGGCGTCACCTGGCGGTGCGGCTGTGGGTTCTTGGCGGGTCAGGCCGGCGGGACGGAAGCGCGAGCGTACCCCTCTTCGGAAGGTCGTCCCGGTCTTGCGGGTGAGGGGACGAGGTTGCGACGCCGAACCGTCGATGGCGGTCGCGACGACGGCGATCGAGGTGTTCCACCCCGTAGGCGCCTCCGAGAGGCGGTCCTGCACCAGCGGAATGACGGCGATCCGCGCGTCCTCGGGACACTAGCCCGCATGATTCCTGAGGGGCAGGTCGGGCGTTCCCGAGGAGTCTTCGGGGCCTGCCCTCATGAATGACACGGGGCCAGGGACACCTCCGACGAGCACGTCGCGATCGCCGTCGACGGGCCCGCTGCTGCCGAAGCAGCTGCCACTCTCCCGAGGGAACGGCCCGAAGAAGCGGCCGCGGGCGAAGGCCCGTCGAGGCCACGGCGGTCCCCCGGAACATGGTCCGTGACCACGGTGCGGAGGAACGCGAGAGCCGTTCTCGGAGAGGCGTCAGGGTCCCGGAGCGTCCCCGTCGGCGTCCACGATCGACAATCGCAGCCGACTGTTTCCGACCCGCATCTCGTCACCGTCCTCGAGGCGGACCCGGGAGATCCTCCGGCCGTTCCAGAAGGTCCCGTTGCGGCTGCCGAGATCCTCCAGGAAGCACTCCCCGTGGCCCAGCACCTCGATCTGCGCGTGCCGGGTCGAGCACAGCCTGTCGGAGAGCGGCACCTCCCCCTGCTCCCGGCCGATCCGATAGACGTCCGGGTGGCTGACGTCGAAGCTGACCCCCCGGTCCTTCCCGGCGATGACGCGCAGGACGACGCGCCGACGCCGGGACCGGCTCCCCGGCAAGCCGCGAGCCCGGGCGCTGCCAGCCAGCCGACGCCTAGTCATCGTCGATCTTCCGGCTGTCCCAGTCCAGCGACAGTCCGCGGTTGAACTTCGTGCCGACCCGCACCTCCAGCGTCGCCTCCCGGCCCTTCTCCAGCGTCCGGGTGACGGTCCGGGACCACTCGCTTCCCTCGCTGCCGGAGACCACCTCCACCCGGAACTCGTGCTCTCCGGGCGGGAGCCGCAGCGGGATGCGCTCGGAGCCGCCCCGGCGCCCGTTCTTCTTTCCGGGCAGCCACGACCACAGGCCGCCGCCGCTCCCCTGGAACCGCATGTCCACCGCCTCCGAGCCGTCGACCTCGATGCGCAGCCGGCCGTCCTCCAGGCCGTGCTTGAAGCGGACGTTGAGGGGAACCGCCGCGGGACGCAGCAGCGCCGCCAGGAGCAGGGCCGCGACGATCGCGGCCGCGGCGAGGCGGCCGTGCGTCCCCAGGCGGAACCCGGCGACCTTCTCCCGGATCGTCGCGGCACCGGTGCGCAGGCCGGCGAGCCAGGCGGGCGTGGGGGGGAGGGGGACCGTCTCCACCGGATCGGGCGCCGGGATCGAGGCCGGTTGGCCGAGGTCCCGCAGCAGCGCCTCGGCGTCAGGGTAGCGATCCTCCCTGGACTTGGCCAGCAGACGGTCGAGGACGGGCTCCCAGCGGTCCGCGAGCGCCGGGGCGACCTCGCGCAGCGAACGGGGGGACTCCTGGACGATCTGATAGGCGACCGAGCGCGGGTCGTCACCGGGAAACGGCCGCTCCCCCGTCAGGAGCTCGAACAGCAGCACTCCCAGGGAGA
>JASFRI010000266.1:0-6081 GCA_050115015.1 Acidobacteriota bacterium | reverse complement strand
GAGAGTCCCGAGGAGCTCCTGCCCGGAGGACCCACGGATCGCGTCGATCTGATCCCGCAGGCCGTCGATGGCCACCACCAGCGCGCCCACCGCGGCGGGGTCCTGTGCATCGGCGTCGAGCAGCCGGTGCAGCTCCCGCTCGCGGCGCTCGACCTCCCGGGCGATCGGACGCGTGGCCTCGTCGCGCGCCTCGAGGATGGCGCGCCATGCCTGCATCTGCGCGTCGGAGAGGTCCAGGAAGCGCGCGGCGAACCGGGCCGGGTCCGGGCCGTTCAGCGGGCCCGGGGGTGGTGCCGCCGCGACGAGGGTCGTGCCGAGAAGGAGGCACGCCGCCAGCGCGGTGACGATCGTGATTTTCGGAGATTCCGTGCGGAGCATGGGGTCGTCCTTTCCGCCGGTCGCCCGGCTCGAAGCGACGGTCGCGCGATCCACCGGGCCTGCTCCCGGCGCCGCGCTCCCGTTCTGCGTGTGGGTAGCCCGGATGATTCACCTCCTGCCGGCCTCGGGGGGGCGAGAGCGTGCGGGCCTGCGTTGGACCTCCTCGACGGGTCCACCGCGCTCTGTCCCACAAGCTCTCCATCCCTCCCCACATACCGTCACGTTGCGCCGTCACCCGGCTTCATTGCGTTTCCAGCTGCCGTGGTGGTTTCCATCCGTTCCAACCGGCAGGTGGTGAATCATCCGGTTTCGTGGCCCAGTTCACAAATACGGTGGCATTCGGCCGCCGCTGCATCCGCGCTGGCTTCGTTTCGCTCCCTGCGGCGTAGCGCTGGGGCTACGCCTCGGTCCCGCGCCCTGCCAGCGCGGCGCATCGTCGCCCTCGGTGCATCACCGTATTTGTGAACTGGACCACTTAGACGGCGGGCGACGCACCAGGTTTACTTCTTCCGATCGGGATAGAATCGAGCCATGTGTGCGAAGCTGGCCCGCGGTGTCGTCCTCGGCCCGGTCCTCCGATGGCTCCGGGGGCTCCGGTTCCCCTGGCTGTTCGCGGTGACGGTCCTGCTGCTCCTCCTGGACCTCGCGATCCCGGACATCATCCCCTTCGCGGACGAGATCCTGCTGGGCCTGATCGCGACGCTCCTGGGCATGTTGCGGCGCCGGTGGAGCGGGGGTGATCCCGGCAAGGGTGCCGGCGGGGCCCGTCGGTCCTCCGTCGGGTGAACCCGTCCTCCGTCCCGAAAGCCGTGCCGGGAATCCCGCCGCCGTCCACGACGTTGGTGACCCAGGGCCGCCGGCCCGGAGAGGAGAAGGGGATGCGCTACCGGATCGGTCTGCTGACGGGGTTGCTGCTGCTCGTCTCCGGCGCCGTTGCCGCCGCCCCGGAGGAGGTCCGTCTCGCCGGCTCGTTCCTCTGGGAGCGGGGGGACGAGAGGGTCGAGGGGGATCTGACGTCCGTCCGCCTGACGCCCAGCGGCGAGGGGACGTGGGAGATCGCCTTCCACTTCGACTGGGAGGGGGAGCCCCACGTATTCTCGGGGACCGCCAAGGGCAGCCTGAGCGGGGACCTAAACGGTAACGTCGCGAGCGACGACCCGGGCCATCCCCTGAAGTTCGAGTTCCGCGGCGCCTTCGCGGACGGGGAGTTCTCCGGCACGCACGGATACTGGAACGCGAAGGGGGACCTGGTCCCCAGCGGCACCCTGACGCTCGCCCCGATCGGCTGATCGCCGTCCGACCCCTGCGCCCGGGATCAATCCTCCCGGCGCTGGATCACGTAGATGGGGTGTTGCGCCGAGATCAGAGTGTGGCCGGTCATGCGGCACCAGGCGGGGAGGTCGGTGGGCGCCCCCGGGTCGTGGGAGACGACCTCGATCCGCTCCCCCGGTTTCAACCGGTTGACCCGGCGATACAGCTCGAACACGAGCTGGCCGCAGCCCATCTCGCCGGCGTCCCAGCGTTGCACCATGCGTCCCCCCCGAGCCTGCCCGCGCATCAAGGACGGAGCGCGGGAGCGCATTCCAGCAGGAGCCGAGGCCCACCGTCAAGTCCGCAGAACCTGCCGGCTCTCGATGCGATGTCAGGGGTCCTTGAACGCCGCCGGTTTCCGCGGTTAGAATCACTGCCGCTGCCGGCTCCGGCGCGTCCACCGTGGCGGGGCCTCCCCCTTGCCCTTCCCGAAAGAGGAGGAATGACCCATGGCGGAGAAGAAGAAGCTCGTGATCGTGATCAGCCGTGGCTTGGATGATGAACGTTCATCGGTCGCCTGGAGTATCGCGAATGCCGGCATCGCCTCCGACATGGAGGTGACGGTGTTCCTCGTCGCTTCCGGCGTGGACTGGGTCCGCAAGGGGGCAGCCAACGTGGCGCACCTGAACCCCGTCGATCCGCCGATGAAGGACCTGATCGGGAACCTGATGTCCAACGGCGGTTCCGTACTGGTCTGCCCTCCGTGCGCGAAGGTCCGGGGCTACTCGGCGGCGGAACTGGTCGACGGCGTGACGATCGCCGGCGCGCCCGCCATGCTCGAGGTGGTGAAGCAGGGAGCGGCGACGCTCAGCTTCTGACGGTCTCCCTGCGGATCCGCAGGTGGGCCCGTCGCGTCCGCACCGGCGGGGGACACCTTGTGCTGCGGGGATCGCGGGGAGGATGACGGAGCTCCATGCCCTTCGAGGCCGGACAGAAGCTCGCCCACTACGAGCTCGTCGAGAAGATCGGCGAGGGGGGAATGGGCGTGGTCTGGCGGGCCCGGGACACGAAGCTGGGCCGCGACGTGGCCATCAAGCTGCTACCGGACGAGGTGACCTCGAGCCCGGAACGCCTGGCCCGCTTCGAGCGCGAGGCGCAGGTGCTCGCCTCGCTCAACCACCCCAATATCGGCGCCATCTACGGCGTGGAGGAGTCGGACGGCACCCGTGGGCTGGTGCTGGAGCTGGTGGAGGGGGCGGATCTCGCCCAGCGGCTCGCCCAGTGCCCGCTTCCGGTGGAGGAGGTCCTCGAGGTCGCCCGGCAGATCGCGGTGGGGCTCGAGGTCGCCCACGAGCGGGGGATCGTCCACCGGGACCTGAAGCCCGGCAACGTCAAGCGGTCCCCCGACGGTGCCGTGAAGATCCTGGACTTCGGCCTCGCCCGGGCAGCGGAGGCATCCTCGTCCGGGTCGGACCTGTCGATGTCGCCGACCCTCACCATCGCCAGCACCCAGGCCGGCGTCATCCTCGGCACGGCCGCCTACATGAGCCCAGAGCAGGCCCGAGGGCATCCGACCGACCGGCGCACCGACATCTGGGCCTTCGGCTGCGTGGTCTACGAGCTGCTGACGGGCGCCCGTGCGTTCCAGGGAGACACCGTCTCGGACATCCTGGCGGGGGTCCTCCGGGCGGAGCCGGACCTGGGCCGGCTCCCCGAGGAGACGCCGCCGAGGCTGCGGCGGCTCGTCGAGCGCTGCTTGCGGAAGGACCCCCAGCGGCGGCTGCGGGACATCGGTGACGCCCGCGTGGAGCTGGAGGAGATCGCCGCGGGGCCGGAGCGTCCCGGGCCCCGGCGCCGCTGCCCTGGGGGCCGCGGGCCCTCCCGGACGGCGCTGGCTCCCCTGGGGGCTGGCCGCCGCGCTGGCGGTGGCGCTCGCGGGGTCCCTCCTGGTCCCCCGCGGCGCCGGCGGGGAGCCGAAGCCGCAGCGCCGGCTGCTGGCCAGCCTGGGTATCGACGCCACGCTGACGCCGCCCAACGAGCCGGCGGTGGCGATCGCGCCCGGCGGCGGCCGCATCGCCGTCGTCGCCGCGCGGGACGGCAAGACGGGGATCTACATCCGCGACCTGGATCGGTTCGAGGAGCGCCGCTTGGAGGGGACCGAGAACGGGAGCGGACCGTTCTTCTCCCCGGACGGCGAGTGGCTGGCGTTCTTCCAGGACGGCGACCTGAAGAAGGTGCAGGTGGCGAGCGGGCCCGCACTCACGGTGACGGGAACCTCGGCGCTCCATCGAGGCGGGTGCTGGGGGCCCGGCGATCGGATCGTCCTGACCCCCTCCATCACCTCGGGGATCCTGGAGGTGCCCGCGGCGGGAGGGGAGGCCCGCGAGCTCACCACCCTCGATGCGGACGCCCACGAGCGCACCCACCGCTTCCCACAGTTCGTTCCCGGCGGACGCTGGGTGATCTTCACCGTCGGGACCGATGAAAGTCCCGAGTACTACGACGACGCGCGGATCGACGCCGTCGACCGCGAGACCGGGGAGCGTCACGCGGTGCTCGAGAATGCGAGCATGGCTCGAGCCTTGCCCTCGGGTCATCTCCTCTATGCCCGGGGCGGCGTGCTGTTCGCCGCGCCTTTCGACCTTGGCGCGGCGGAGGTGACCGGCGGATCGATACCGGTGCAGGAGGGCGTGCGCTCGATGCAGCAGACCGGCGCGGCGGATTTCGACGTCGGCCTCGACGGCACCCTCGTGTTCGTTCCCGGCGAGTCCCAGACCCTCTTATCCCACCTGGTCTGGGTGGACCGCGAGGGGAGGATGGAGACGATCACCGACGCCCCCGAGCCGCGATTGCAGGTGGTGCTGTCCCCCGACGGGGCCTTCGCCGCGGTGATCCGCGCGACCGAGGGAGCGAACGACCTCTGGGTCCGGGACATGGCGCGTGGAATCTCCAGCCGGCTGACCTTCAGTGCCAACGTCCTGGGCGCGGTCTGGTCTCCCGACAGCCGGCGGATCGCCTTCGCCTCGCGCCGCGAGGGGCAGCTCCCGGCCGTCTATGTCATTCCCCGGGACGGCAGTCGGGAGGAAGAGCTCCTCTGGGCGGCCGACAACCCGCTGCTGCCGAACGACTGGACGCCCGACGGCCGCAACCTGCTCGTACAGCGGGGCAGCACGACGGGGGGCGCCGATCTCTGGGTGCTGCCGCTGGACGGAGACGAGGAACCGTATCCGTTCCTGGACCGGGACTTCGACGACCGCTCGGCGCGGATCTCCCCCGATGGACGGTGGGTGGCCCACGTCTCGTATCAGAGCGGTCGGAACGAGGTCTACGTCCGGCCTTTTCCGGGCCCAGGAGGGCGCTGGCAGATCTCCATGGACGGCGGGAGGGAGCCGCGCTGGTCTGCCGACGGGCGGGAGCTGTTCTTCCGGAACGGGAGCGAGACCCTGGTGGCGACGGTGGATACGTCCTCCGGGTTCCGGGCGGAACGGCCGAGGGTGCTGTTTGACCGGGACCTGTACTCCGTGGTGCCGTTCCAGTACTCGCCGTCGCCCGACGGCGAGCGGTTCCTCGCGATCCAGAGGGTGGGGTCCGATGCCAGCCGGTCCGACATCGCCGTGGTGCTGCACTGGGTGGACGAGCTTCGCCGCCTCGTCCCAGCGGGCACGGGCGGCTAAGGACGCGTTGGGTCAGCGCTTCCCGAGGTTCCACCCGAAGTTCACGCCGAGGACGTAGATGTCCCGGATGGTGTCCTCCTCGTCGACGAGGTCCACGTCGAACGCCGGGCTGATCTCGAAGCGCTCGGTGATCTCGAAGCCGTAGGCAACCCCCATCCGCAGGGCGAAGTACTGCTCGGCGAACCCCGTGTGCACCTCCTCGATCATCTCCCCATCCGCCCCCTCGTGCTCGTCCAGGTCGACGAACTCGACCCCGGGGGCGACGAGGAACTTCCAGTGCCCGGCGTGGATGAACCAGGGGACCGCCGCGAAGGTGACCCGGATGTTGCCGAAGGCATGGTCGGACAGCGCCCCGACCCCGAAGCGCCCGAAGCGGTACTCGTACTCCACCCCCAGCGTGAAGCTCGTCTCATCGCGCTCGTGGGTGGCGCCCGTGAACACGTCCAGGAAGTGCGGCGGCCTGTCGGCCTCGTGCCCCCCGGCATCTCCCTCGTGGGCGTCTGCCGGTGCGGCACGGGCGTCCCCGGCGGTGGGGGATATCACCAGGAGGAGCGTCAGGATCAGCAGCCCCGCGCGGGCCGCGGGGATGCCTGGAGCACGAAGATCGACTGGTTGCATGGGGCTCTCCGCGCGGGCCCGCGTGGGGCCGCCCGTGGAAGGCAGGCGCCGACGCGGCGGAAAGCGCCGCTCGTGACCGGCCGGGGCTGCGGGTTGCAAGAACAACGCCAGGAAAGCACCGCTGGCGTGGAGCTCCGGCTCAGGGCCGGCCCCGTGCTCC
>JASFRI010000265.1:0-6081 GCA_050115015.1 Acidobacteriota bacterium | reverse complement strand
GCGTCGTCGCGGCGCCTCGCAGCCGGCACCACGGCGCTCGCAACGCGGGGGCGCGGAGTTCTTCAGCAGCCTGCTAGGACCGATTCTCGGGGTCGGAGGCCTCCGACCCCGGAGGGGGGCCGTGGGGGCGGGGGAGGTGGGACACGCCTGTGGCTGCAGGGACACGGATACGCAGGGATGGCGAAAACCGTCAGGTGCCTTTCAAGCCATTGAAATGACTATAGATAATCGCGATCCGCGCGCTGGCATCGTCCTCGCTGTAGAGGTGGGTGCGCGCCGGAACGTCGCCGGCCGCCGGGTCGCCGGGACCCGCCCCCGACGAAGCACAGGCCCCCACCGGCAAGGGGTGACCGAGGAGGATGACATGGACAGCGATCGCAAGCTCGCCCTCACCGTTGCCGCCGTCGTCGCCGTCGGCCTGGCCTCCATCGTGGGGCTGTCGCTGATGGGGCGCGAGGAACCCACGGCCCCCGGGATCGCGCCGGCCCGCCTGCCGGCGACCACCGAGCCCGCCACGGCCCAGGTCCGGCCGGCTTCCGTCCCCGCCACGCCGGCGGTTCCGGAGCCCGTCTCCGCCGGGACGCCCGAGGAGGCGGAGGCGTACCAGGTCGAGCCGGGCGTGAACTACCTCGCCCGGGGGATCGAGAAGTTCCAGGCCCGGGAGTTCGGCCACGCCGTCGCCTACCTCCTCGCGGAGGTGGAGGCGCGGCCCGACCGCCCCTACCCGCAGTACCTGCTCGGCCTCGCCCTTTGGAAGGACGGGCGGCTCGACGAGGCCGCCGAGGCGATGGACCGTGCCGCCGAGCTGGACGGGGCGGCGATCAAGACCTTCGTCAACCTGTCGCGGATCCAGAACGACCGCGGTGACTACGACCACGCACTCGAGGCCGCCGAGAAGGCTGTCGCCCTCGACCCGGAGAACGCGGGGGCCCAGTTCCTGCGCGGCCGCTCCCTCCACAACCTCGGGGAGCAGGAGGAGGCCGGCGCCGCGCTGGCGGTCAGCCTCGAGTCCGATCCGGACAACGGGTACGTCTGGAACCTCCTGGGGCTGACGCTGCTGGCCCAAGACAAGGACCTGGACGCCCTGGAGGCGTTCCGCACCGCCGCGTCCCTCGAGACCGAGGTCGCCTACATCCAGAACAACCTGGGGATGGCAATGGAGCTGAACGGCTTCCGCGAGGAGGCGGTGGCCGCCTACCGCCGTGCGGTCGAGCTGGACGCCGGCCACGAGCGGGCCGCGGTCAACCTGGCCCGCCTCGAGCCGCTGGTCGACGTGCCCGACGTCCCCGCCGTCGAGGCGGACGAGGGCGCCGTCGCGGTGGCCGAGGTCCAGCCCCCCGAGGACGGCACCGACTGAAGGGCAACGGCAGCACCGACCGGGCCGCGGGGCCTCCCCCCGCGGCCCCTCTTCGCTCCGGCCCGGCACCGAGGCGGAGGTAGCCCGATGAACGAGACGATGCTCCTGACGACGACGGTCACCGCCGCCACCCTAGCCGGGGTGGCCCTCGGCGCCCTGTCGATGCGGCTGATCCTGTTCGTGACGTTCCGGCTCGTGGAGGCCGGCCGGGGCGCGCGCCTCCCGTCCGACAGGCCGGACTGAGGCGGGTCCGGGCCGGGGGCCCGTCAGTCGGCGCCCGCCGCCGGGGCCAGGACGTCCAGGACGGCCCCGGCCAGGGCCGGCGCCCGATCCCCCGGCTCGCCCGCCACCACCACGACGGCGTCCCGCCGGCGGGACAGGTTCGCGAAGGCGTCCAGGTCGACGGCATCCATGAACTCCAGGGCGTCCCCCTCGGTATCCCACAAGGTGGCCAGCACCGTCACCCAGCGGGTACCGTCGGAGAGCAGGACCCAGCGGTCGCCCCCCCAGCCCGCCGCCGCCTCGTTCGTCCAGGCCGCCGCCGAGACGGCCTGGATCGAGTCCGGCGCCACGGCGCCCGCGCCGGTGAGGGTGGCCGCGTCCAGCTCCCCCAGGGTGCCGCGCCCGCGGACGGTCCATCCCGCGCCCAGCACCGCCGCCAGGTCGGGAAGCTCCACCCGCCGCGGCGGGTCGTGCTTCTCCTGCGACCAGTACTTCTCCGGGTGGAGGATCTGCTCGAAGGACTCCGGGGGGGATCGGAAGGCCCGGTCCACGTCGGCCATGTCTGGACCGGTGAGCATCTTCGTGATGTTCCCCCGCACGAGGAACACCTGCCCGAGCAGATACGGCGCCAGCAGCGCCCGCTGCAGCACCGGCGGAGCCGCCAGCATCCTCTCGGCCTTTCCGGCCTCGGTCTCCTGCAGGGCGGCCAGATCCTCCGGGGTGATCCGCCGGGCCATGATCTCCTGCGTCGAGTACATCGTCATCACGAGAGTACCGCTGCCCTCCACCACGGCGCTGATGGCCGCGGTGCGATCGTCGTCGTCCAGGTGCCGCTCGAAGATCTCGTCGATCCGGAAGTGCTGGTCGTCCAGCGCGTGGGTCAGCTCGTGGGCGATCAGCAGCGGCGCGATGGCGGCGGGCATGTCATCGAGCAGAAAGAACGTGCCCACGTCGGGATCGTAGTAGCCGCCCGCCTGCTCCTCGAGCAGGTCGAACACCAGGTCCACCAGGTTCAGGTCCGGCGGCAGCAGCCCGAGCTGCCCGTACGCCCTCGACTGGGCCGCGAGCCGCTCGGGCGGCATCAGGGCCTCGAAGCGCTGCTGGAAATGCCTGCGGGCCGCGGCGTCGTCCACCACCTCCACCGGGACCTCCTTCAGGAACTCCAGCCCTCGGATGGCCTCGACCCGGGCCGCCACCTTGCGGGTCAGGGCGGTCGCCTCCTCCGGGGTGAGGGTCGAGAGCGTTGCCGGGCTCCCGGCGACGGCGGGGATCGCGATCAGCAGGGTCAGCAGGACGGGAAGGGCTCGGATGCGGGGCACGGGGCCTCCTCGCCGGCGGCCGCGGGGGCTGCCGGAGCGGTGCATGGTACCAGCCGCCGGGAGGCCCGGTCAAAGCCGGCTTTCCCCGAGGGTGCATCCGGGATACCATGTTGGCAACTCGGTCGTCCATCCGGAGAGACCATGAGGATCGAGATCGTCGGCGGCGGCCCCGCGGGCCTCTACCTCGCCATCCTGATGAAGAAGCTGGACCCGAGCCATCGGGTCACGCTCTACGAGCGGGACGGGCCCGACGACACCTACGGCTGGGGAATCGTCTTCTCGGATCAGACGATGTCCTACCTGGAGGAGGCGGACGCCCCGACGCACCAGGCGATCACCCGCTCCTTCGAGACCTGGGACAACGTGGACGTCGTGCATCGCGGGAAGAAGGTCTCGATCCGAGGCAACCGCTTCTCCGGGATCGCCCGGGTGCGCTTCCTGAACATCCTGCAGGAGCGCTGTCGGGACCTCGGCGTCGACCTCCACTTCCGCACGAACGTCAAGGACATCGAGGCCCTCCGCAGCGCGGACCTGCTGGTCGGGGCGGATGGCGCCAACAGCCTGGTCCGCCGGACCTACCAGGACCGCTTCCGGCCCCAGCTCGCCTACGGCCGGAACAAGTACATCTGGCTGGGCACGCACCGGCTGTTCCACGGGCTCACGCTGACCTTCCGCCAGAACCAGGACGGCCTGTTCACGGCCCACTCCTACAAGTTCGACGGCTCCACCAGCACCTTCATCGTCGAGTGCGTCGATGACGCCTGGGAGCGGGCCCGCCTCGGCGAGCGATCCGAGGTCGAGGTGGTCGCCTACCTCGAGGGCGTGTTCGCGGACGACCTGCAGGGGGAGCGGCTGCTGACGAACAACTTCGTCCGGTGGCTGAACTTCCTGCTGGTCCGCAACGCCTGCTGGCAGGACCCACCGGTAGTGCTGCTCGGGGACGCGCTCCATACGGCCCACTTCTCCATCGGCTCCGGCACGAAGCTGGCCCTGGAGGACGCCATCGCGCTGGCCGGCTGCTTCCGGGAGACCTCGGAGGTTCCGCGGGCCCTGGCCCGCTTCGAGGAGGTCCGCAAGCCGGTGGTGGACGCCCTCCAGCATGCCGCGGCCGCGAGCCTGAGCTGGTTCGAGCAGGCGCAGACCCGCATGCGGCTGGCGCCCCTCGCCCTGGCCTACGAGCTGATGACCCGGAGCGACCGGATCGACCGGGAGAAGCTCCGCCGCCGGGATCCCGCCTTCGTGGAGCGCTACGAGGCGTGGTGCCGCGAGCATCCGGAGCCCTGAGGCGGGCCGGAATCGGACACCCCTCCCGGGCGTTAACAGGGAGGGGAACGCCGCCCCGAAGTGCCTGAAATCACATGTGGAACCCGGGGGAGCGGCGGCCGCTCCGCCCCGGCGGCGGTGACTCCCGGCTTGACGGCGCTGGAGTTGAGCGGTATCTAAATGAGATCCCCGGTCGTGGCAGGCCGGCCGGTTCGCTGGCAACAGATGTCTCGATCTCCGCTCAGAACCGCGCCTCACGGTGTCCGCCGGCAGGGTGCGGGGCGTATCCGGTGCCGCCGGTGCAGGCGCCGAGGAGCTGATACCACCATGTCCCCACGCTCGATCCGTCGTTCCGCCCTCCTGACCCTCATCGTCGCCGCGTCCTCGCTCGCGGCGGCGGCTTCCGGCACCCTGACGTTCCAGGACCGGGTCCTGGCGCAGGAGGCGATCGAGAGGGTCTACGAGGCCCACCGGATCCGGCCGGCCGGCGAGGCGCCGAGGAAGCTGTCCCAGGACGTGCTGGAGGACAAGGTCCACGACGCGCTCCTCCGGTCCGCCGCCCTGGAGCGCTACTGGGGCCGCCCGGTGACCGCAGAGGCCCTCCAGCGGGAGCTCGCGCGCATCCGCCGGGACAGCCGGTTCCCGGATCGCCTGCAGGAGATCTTCCACGCCCTGGACGACGATCCCTTCCTGATCCAGGAGACCTTCGTGCGGGCCTCCCTGGTGGAGCGCCTTACCCGGAACTTCTTCGCTTACGACCAGCGCATCCACGGCGCCGCCCGGGAGGAGGCCGCCGATGCCCGGGCCTGGATGGAGCGCGGCCGCTTCGACCCGTCCCGGGACGATCGCTGGACCGTCATCGAGCTCGTGCGCCGTGCGGACGGCACTCCCTCCCCCGGCTCCCGTGCGCGGGCCGGCGGGGCGCCGCGCATGGAGGTCGCCGCGGACCGGTTCGAGCGCCTGCGTGCCCGTGCGCCGGAGGAGGTCGGCGCGATCGGTTCCATCAAGGAATCACGGGACGGCTTCTCGTTCCACGTGGTTCTCGACGAGGGGCCCGGCGTCGCCCGCATCGGCACGTACACGGTCCCCAAGCGCTCCTGGGAGGACTGGTGGGACGAGATGGGACCCGTCTTCGAGACCGTCCCGGTGGATCCGGTGGCCTCCCCGCGGGCGAACCTGTCCTCGCTGGAGTCCCTCGAGGTCTGCCAGGCCCAGGAGCAGTGGACGAACGGCCAGCTGGACGACATCCCGGAGCCCCGGATCAACCACACGGCGATCTGGACCGGCAGCGAGATGGTGGTCTGGGGGGGCACCGGACTCATTCCCGTTCTGGCCACCGGCGGAAAGTACGATCCGCTGACGGACTCGTGGATCCAGACGTCCACCGACGGGGTGCCCGCCGCCCGGAGCCAGCACACGGCGGTCTGGACGGGCAGTGTGATGATCGTCTGGGCGGGGAAGGACGCGGTGGACCAGCGGAACGACGGTGGCATCTACGATCCGGCCACCAACACCTGGTCGCCCATGTCCACGGTGAACGCCCCGCAGGCGAGGACGGGTCACGTGGCGGTATGGGCCGACACCGAGATGATCGTCTGGGGCGGGGCCTTCGGCATCACCGGCCTCACCAGTGGCGGCCGCTACGACCCCTCCACCGACACCTGGGTCGCCACCGGGGGCACGAACGTCCCGCCGCCCCGGCAGGGGGCGGTCGCGGTCTGGACCGGCACCGAGATGGTCGTCTGGGGCGGCAGCGCCGGCGGCGCGACGAAATCCGGCGGCCGCTACGATCCGGTGGCCGACGAGTGGACGCCGACGCAGTTGCTCAACTCCCCCCAGGAGCGCTACGCGCACTCGGCCGTCTGGACCGGGACCGAGATGGTCATCTGGGGCGGGATCAGCGGGCCCGACCTCCTGGAC
>JASFRI010000264.1:0-6083 GCA_050115015.1 Acidobacteriota bacterium | reverse complement strand
ATGTCGCCGGCGGCGTAGGGCGACAGGTCGACGGACTCGTGCTGGGGGTTCGCGGTGTCCGCGGTCCAGCTCCGCAGCGTGATCCAGCTCCCGCCGGTGGTGGAGGCGCGGAGGTCCACCGAGGCGATCTCGGACGTGTAGCGGTTGAAGTAGTGATCAAACTCGAGGCTCGCCGCGGTGGCGGCGGCGAGGTCGAGGACGGGCGTCAGCAGCGCCTCGTCCATGTCCACGGGGCCGGCGCAGTCGGAGTCCACCGCCGCCCAGCCGACGGCGATGGGCGGGGCGGGGTTGGGGCTGGCGCACCCGAGGGGATCCGTCGTCGCGTCCCCGTACCACGTGTCGGCCGAGCTGCCGCCGTTCACGACCGTCCAGGACGCGGGCAGGCCCGTGTCGAAGTCCTCGTCCAGGGCGATCCCGCCGCCGGGATCGTCCAGCCCCACGCCCTGGGAGAATCCCCCGCTCCAGGTCCCCTGGGCCGCCGCGACCTCGACCCACAGGTCCAGGACGGCGCCGCAGGGGAACGCGTCGGACAGCCGGACCGCGAACGGCGAGAGGGACGTGGACGACGCCCCCGGGGCCAAATCCGGGACCGCCGCCACGTCGTCGATCACCACCGCTCCGGAGGTCATCGAGGTCACCCGCGCGGTGATGCCGGTCACCGGCTCCGTCCCGTCGTTCCCCAGCGTCAGGGAGAAGGAGACCAGCTCTCCTGCGTCCCACACGCCGTCGGCGTCCCCGGGCTCGCCGGGGGCGCAGGCGTCCCCGACCAGCGGGTGGCCGGCGTAGACCGGGTGCGGGCCGCAGGGACGGGCCGGGTAGCGGAGATGCAGGCTCCAGGAGTCCAGGGTGCCGGTGTCCCCCTCGGAGTCGTCGAACACGCGCAGCGTCCAGTCTCCCGCCGCCGGCATCCCGAGGAATGCCGCCAGCGGCTGCTCCGGGCGGAACGAGCCGGTGAACGGCGCCGTCCCCGCCTGGATGCTCACCGCCGCCTCGTCGTCGAAGGTGGTCTCCGTGTAGCCGTCGCCCGCCCCGCCGTTGTCCGTGGACAGCTCGATCTCGATGCCGTTCGGGCCCTGCAGGTAGAGGTCCAGGTCCCCCATGTACGTGTGGGTGACGTTCACGGTGACGTCGAGGTCGACCACCGTCGCGGTATCGGGCACGGTGATGGTGGACTCGGCGTCCCGCAGGTCGCGGATCATCTCGGCGTGGTCCTCCAGGTAGGCCGGCTGCACGTCCACGCCGGTGGTCAGGAGGTGATAGGCGCCGCCGTTGTCGTCGACGGCCAGGTTCCCCGCGGCGTCGGTGGACTCCACCCGGAACAGGTAATCGGTGCACGGGGCGAGCCCCACGAGCCGGACCCCATGGTCCGTGCGCAGCCCCTCGACCGTCGCCGCGGTCCAGCCGTACCCCGGCTCCGCGTACCAGACCCGCGTGGTCGCCGGCTCGTCGGTGGTCCAGACCACCGTCGCCTCGATCCCGAGGACGTCGACGAGGCCGACCCCGGTGATCCCGGGGGCGACGCAGTCCACCGCCGCCGTGTCCAGCCGGGGGACGTCGCTCCCTCCCTGCCCGTCGTCGGCGTCGAGGTAGCGCACCGTCACGGCGCCGCCGTGGGCCACCCGGAGCAGCCCGTCGCCGCCCGTCGAGGCGCCCGCCGTGAGGCCGACGCTCCCGCGGAACACGCCGGTCCCGGGCGCCGTCTCGGTCAGGAAGAGCATCTCCGGCACCGGCTCGGCGGTCGACCAGGCCTCGACCACCTGGGTTCCCGCGCCGCGCAGCGAGCCGTCGGTCACCTGCACGCCGGCGGTCGCCGAGCACCCGTAGACCCCGGCGTCGAGCCGGACGACCCCAACGTCCTCGAACCGGGAACAGGCCGGCAGGGGATTCGGCCCGGACTGGATATGGTCCCACAGGGCCAGCGCCGGGACACCGCGGTTCGGGCAGCCGGCGCAGTGGTGCATCGCCAGCACCTTGTTCGTGTCCAGGGAGACCACGGGCGCGCCCGAGAAGCCGCCCCCCTCCACGTCGCAGTAGTAGTCGATCTCGGGGACGGTCCCGCCGATGCAGGGCGGGACGTTCGTCGAGAACACCTCGCAGAAGCCGTCGGGGTTGTCCTGGTCCGAGGGATCCGTCGAGAACAGGCTGATCTGCTTCGGGCCGTCCGGCGCGTGCCCGGCGATGTAGATCCGCTCGTCCGCCACCGGCAGCCGGTCCTCGAACACGAGCCAGCCGTACGTCGACGCCGGGTGCTCGCCGGCGGGCGCCTGGATCAGCGTGTAGTCGAGATCGTGGTCGTTCTCCAGGAACGTCCCGCCCAGGAAGGAGTACTCGACGGTGGCGGCGTCCCCCCCGCAGATCCCCTCCTCGTAGCCGAACAGGAACTCCATCCGGTCCAGCTCCGCCTGGGTGTCGAAGTCGCCGAAGTCCCAGGTGCAGTGGTTCGCCGTCAGCAGGTGGTCCTCGCAGGACGCGACCCAGGCGGAGCAGAGCGCCAGGCCGTCCATGAGGATCAGCGCCACGGGCCGCGAGCGCGCGTAGACGTCGGGGAACCCGGTCTCGTAGCAGACGGCGTCCTCCATGTCGCTGACGCCGCAGATCGTCTCGATCCCCTCGGCGCCGTATCTGTCCTCCAGTTCCGCCGTCGTGAAGCCGCGGGTGACCCGGTCGATCCGGTAGCCGTAGTGCCCGGCCCCGGGATCCGTCGCGAACAGCTCGATGGATGCCTCGTCGCCCGGGATCATCGGCGTGATGAAGCCGCCCCGCTTCCCGCCGGCTCCCTTGCCGCGGTAGGCGACGACCACCTTCCCGTCCCCGTCGCGGATCTCGACCCGGTCGCCGGGCGCGAGATCCAGCATCTCGAACCGGAGGACCAGGTAGCGCGCCCCGGGATGTGTGAACCGGTCCACCCAGACCGGCTTCCCGCCCCGGTCGCCGGGCGGATAGGGGTGCGGCGACTCGAGGACGACGCCTTGGAGGTGCTCGCCGACGATCCGCGGCCGCTTCGGCTCGCCGCCGGAGGCGGGTGGCGCGGCAGCCCACGCGGTCAGGGCCAGGAGGATGAGGGAGATCAGGGGCGGACGGGACCTGGCGGGCGGCCGCATCGCGGATCCTCCCTTCCGGTGATCAGCCGGGGAGCCGGCACCGGCATCGGGCTCGAGATAGAAGAAAGCGGGTGCGCACCGGGGGGCGCGCACCCGCGGAGAGGGAATGCGTCCTACGGCATGTAGCCGTCGGACAGGGTCTTCAGGAAGGCAACGATCGCCTTCTCCTGGTCGTCGGTCAGCTTCAGGTCGCCGAGCTCGTCGTGGTTCACGTTCTCCATGACCTCCGGCGCCGGCCAGCAGTTCATCGCGATGGCCATCGCCTCCGGCGTCAGCGGATCCGGACAGACGTTCTTGACGTCCCGGGTGTTGTAGAAGTGGACCACTCCCTCGAGGGTCTTGAAGTAGCCGTTGTGGGTGTAGGCCTTCACGAAGCCCTCGTACGGGGCCTTGGCCACGTTGCGCAGGGTCGGCACCTTCTGCTTGCCCATGTTCTCGTCGGCCATCTCACCCCAGAGACCGCCCTGGGTCGCGAGGAAGCCCCCCAGGCCGGGATCGATGAAGCCCGTGCTGATGTAGGCGGGGTTATCCGCGTTGATGGGAACCCCGAGGTTGTCGAAGGAGTAGTCGGTGAAGAGCGGGGGGCCGTCGGGGCCCTCGTCGAGGACGTGGCAGTTGGCGCACTTCCCCTTGCTCTTGAACATGTTGAGGCCCATCTTCTCCTCGTGGGTGAGCTTCACCATCCCCGCCAGGTAGTAGTCGTACTTGGAGGTGTAGGCGTTGACCTCGTAGGACCCCTCGAAGGCGGCGATGGTGCGGCCGATGTTGCCGTAGTTCTCCATCACCTGGGCGCGGTCCTCGTCCGACAGCATGACGTGGCCGCCCTCGGTGGCGCACTGCGCCTCGACGTCGGCGGGCCAGGCGATGTCACAGGTGCCCATGCCCCAGACCGTCTCGAAGGACACCGGGTAGTCGGCCGGGACCGTCGGGATGCAGACCCGGTGCACGACGCAGGCGGCGTCGGGAAGCCCCTGCTCCGCGGGGTTCAGGAACGGTCCCACGGCCTGGTCGGCCGCCGGGTTGCCGAGCTGGTACCCGGTGGCGCGGCCGTCCCAGAAGTTGCCGCCGATGAACAGCTCGTCCTTCTTCTCCTCGATGAAGTCGAAGAGGGGGCTCGTGGTGGCGTAGGCGGCGGACGGCGGCTTGCGGTTGCCGAACCGGCCGGGGATGGAGCCCTCGTAGACCGCGCCGGCCTCGTTGAAGGCCTCGATGGGGCCGGTGAAGCCCACGTCGGGACCGTGGCAGGCCGCGCAGGCCTGGTTCCGGTTGATGGAGAGGTTGTCGTCGAAGTAGATGGACTTGCCGAGCTGCTCCGCCGAGTTGAGCTCGAGGCCCCCGGCGAGCACGTAGACGCCGGCCCCGAGCAGCAGGAGCGTGAGCACGATTGCCGTCTTCCTCATTCCCCTTCCCCCTTTCTGAGCGATACACCCCACTGGGCGGGGGAACGGACCGCTGGCGCGATGCCACCTGCGGGGGTTGCCGCCGGTGACCGGGTGCCGGTCCCCCCCATGGTGTGTACGTTTGCTGCGCAGTATTGCAATCCGTGTTCCGGCCGGGACGCGGGCCACATGTAGACATCCGTCACGGGTAGCGGTCGCCTGGTAGTGGAATTTTTCGACGGGTCGTCCGAATGACGTTGGGGGAGTCGATCGGTCGAAATCGTCTGCCCCGTTCGGGTTCGCGTGCGAAGATGGCGCTCCGGCCGGATGGAGCCTGCCGTCGTCGCGGGCCCTGTGAAGGTCCGTCTCCTTCGTGCCGTGACGATCGCGTGACGTTCGCCCCATGCCCCCCCCGGCGCGACGCGACCCACAGGGGGTGTGTGCCACCTCGCAGAGATGGGGCACCACACCACTCAAGACAAACCGTCGACCCGTCCGCGTGCTTGACAGCCATGTCACCCTCGCGCGTCGTGGTTGCGACGCATGGCATACCAGGTGACCGAGTCCGCCTGCTTGCACCGAGGCGGCATCGCGAGGATCGGAACGATCCCGAGAAAGCAAGTCGCGCGCGAGCGGCGCCGCATGTGCGCCCAGGGGTCGCGGGGCGCACGGGATGGTGGGGATGTCGGCCAGGCCCGCGAGCAACCTCGGGCGTGTGTGGCCGGCCGCGCGACTATCGCTTCCTCCCCGCCGACGGCCTTGCCCGCCCGGCGCGATCCTGCGGGACGGTGTCCGCTCCCGGATGGCCGTCGTCCGGTTCCGGACGGCGCCGGCCGCGGTGAAACGCGCATCTGCCGCGGATCCAGGGCGTCACGGCCGCCCACCGGTGGCACGGGACGTGAAGACGGTTCGAACTATCGGGGCGCCCCGGGCGTAGGGTGTACCTGGAGGGCCGCTCGCGGCGAGGCCGCGGGTCAGGGAAAGGGGGCATGATGAGGAAGGACGGGCGGGGACCGAAGGGCCGCTTCTGGATGGTGGCGGGGATCGGATGGATGATCCTGGCGGCGTTCCCGGCGGCGGCCGGGGTGGAGGGACGCTGGAAGGCGGAGAGCGAGGCCGGCGACCAGGTGGCGATGCACCTGCGCTACACCACGGCGGACTCCCGCGGGAACCTCACCTGGTCGGCGCCGGTGCGGGAGTTCCCCGGACTCGGGCCGGAGGCGTTCCGGTCGAGCGGCGAGCCGCTCCGCTTCCGCTGGGTTCGCGACGCGGGGATTCTCGCCTTCGAGGGGGAGTCCGGCCGGCGGCCCTCGGGGACCTTCACGTTCGAGCCCGACGCCGGATTCGTCGCCGCGCTGCGGGATCTGGGCTACCGTGGTCTGGAGGAGGAGAACATCTTCCGCCTCCTGGTGGACGACGTCTCCCTGGAGTACGCCCGCGGGGTGGCGGCGGCGGGCTATGGCGGCCTGGAGTGCGTGGAGCTCGCCCGTTTCCGGATCCACGGTATCGAGATCCGCTGGATCGAGGCGATGCAGGAGCTCGGGTACCGCCCCGCGGCGGAGGACCTGATCCGGCTGCGGGTCCACGGCGACCGCGCGGACTG
>JASFRI010000263.1:0-6119 GCA_050115015.1 Acidobacteriota bacterium | reverse complement strand
GACCTCCTCCGATGGTCGGTCCGCCCTTCCCCCGAAGGCGAGACCATAGGGGGATCAACCCCGGGCGGACGATTCGCTTCCCGCAGGGCCGCGAGAATGCACCGTGGGCGCCGGCCTCGTTCAGTCTCCCTCCGGCCGCGTCACGCCCGGGACCCCTTCCGCGATACGGATGTTGGAGGTCTCCTCGAGAATCGTCAGGGTGATCCGCGAGCCGTCTGGAGAGATGCCGAAGGACTCCACGCCGTACTCGTCGGTGAAGCCGGCCAGGGGCCTCCGGGTCGGGCTCGTGTCCCGGCCGGGGACGAAATCCTGGGCGAAGACCCCGGAGCGACCCTGCTCGTCCTGCCCCAGGTAGGCGATGCCGCTGCCGTCGGGAAGCCAGCGGCAGCGGCCCCAGACGACGCCGCCGCCGGCGGGATAGGGGACGTCGATCTGGAACGGCAGGATCTCACCATCCTCCACCGTCGCGACGAAGATCGTGTTGCTCTGCCGCGTCCGGTCCAGTCGCAGGAACGCCACGTGGCGACCATCGGGGGAGACCTCCGTGTTGCCGTAGGTTCCCCGCACCAGCGCCGTATCCTCGGAGCCGTCCGGCCGGATCTTCCACAGCCCCAGCCGGTCGGGGTTCCCGGTCCAGTAGAGGATCCACTCGCCGTCGGGCGTTGCGGTCGGGTTCTCGGCATCCTCCCCGTCACGGGTGAGCTGTCGCGCACCGCTCCCGTCGGCGGCGGCGATCCAGATCTCCAGGTGGCCACTCCGGTCCGAGCTCCACAGCACGTTCGAGCCGTCGGGGGTGAACGCCGGATCCCAGTCCTGGGCCGGATCGTCGGTCAACTGCCGGACGGCGCCGGTCGCTCGGTCCAGGACCCACAGATCCAGGTTGCCGCTCCGGTTGGAGGTGAACAGGACCCTTCCGTCGGGCGCGTAGGTGGGCTGCCGGTCGCGGCTGTTCCCCCGCGTCAGCGGGCTCGCGCCGCCACCGCCCCGCAGCGGGATCTCCAGGAGGTTCTGTCGAATGGAGGTCGCTCCGAAGGTGAGCGTCCCGGGCGCCAGGATGTCGAACGTCGCGACGTCGTAGGTGCCCCCGCGCATGGGAAAGAGATCCGGCTCCCGGAACAGTTCGGTCTCGACGCCGTTCTCCAGGTCCCAGCGGAACACGCGGCTCACCGCACCGGTCTGGTCCCCCAGGAGGCTCAGTGACTGGGCGATGACGATCTCGCGGCCGCCACCGATCCAGGCGAACGAAGAGAGGGGTCCGACGTGCCCCGCCGTCCGTACCACCCGCGCCTCGAGTGTCGCCAGATCGATCACCGTCAAGCTCATGTCACGCCGGTTCCCCAGCACCGTCGTCCTGAGCACCGCCACCTGACCTCCGTCCGGGGACCAGCGCGGCGCGAAGAAGTTGCGGCTGTCGGAGGTCAGGACCTCCCGCTCACCGACGCCATGGCGATCGGCGATCAGGACGCGGTTCACCCGTCCGCCCTCGTCGACGGACCGGCGCACGAACGCCAGTTGCTCGCCATCCGGGGAGCTGGAGAACTCGAAGGCATTGTCCAGGATCTTCCGGGGCTCGCCCCCCAGGATCGGCACGCGGTAGATGCCGGGGGTACCCCCCTCCGACCGCACGAACAGCACCGCGGACCCGCCAGGGCTGAACCGCGGCACCGAATCCTGGCCCTCGGTGAGCGGCACCTCGGCGCCGCCGGCGATCTGCTTGAGCCAGATCCGCGAGCGGCCGTCCCGGGTGGAGCGGAAGGCGATCATCCGGCCGTCCGGGGAGGCCGCCGGCTCACCGTCCTTCCCCGAGAAGGTGAGGGTGCGCACCTCCACCGGACGGGTGGGCGGTGGGACGGACCAGAAGCGCCCGATGCCGATCCCGGTGGCGAGCCCGAAGAGCAGCACTGCCGGAAGCCCCAGCGTCAGCGCCAGGCGGGGTGCGCGCCCCGGTACCGCCAGGGTCTCCCGCGCCACGGGCTGCACGCCGGTGCTGGCACCGAGGGCGTTGTCGACGGTGAAGGCCAGATCCTGTGCGGACTGGAACCGATCCTGGGGGCGCTTCTCCAGACAGCGGTGCACGACGCGCCCCAGCGCCGACGGAACGCTCTCCGGCAGAGGGGCGGGATCCTCCCGCAGGATCGCCGTCATCGTCTCCGCCGCGGTCTCCCGGACGAACGCGCGGTTGCCCGACAGCATCTCGTGCAGGACGGTCCCGAGGGCGAAAAGGTCGGAGCGTGCGTCGGCGGTCTCGCCCCGTACCTGCTCCGGGGACATGTAGCCGACGCTCCCCATCACGGTGCCGGGCTCCGTGAGCTGGGTCATCGTGGGCGTATGGGTCGCGTCGCCATCGCCGCCACGCTCCATCCGGGCGAGGCCGAAGTCCAGGATCTTGATCCTGCCGTCGGTGGTCAGGAACAGGTTTTCCGGCTTGAGGTCTCGGTGCACGATCCCCTTCCCGTGCGCCGCCGAGAGGCCCGAGGCCACCTGGACCGCGTACTCCACCGCCTTCCGGGGGGGGAGCGGTCCACCTTCGAGCAGCTTGCGCAGCGTCTCCCCCTCCAGCAGCTCCGTGACCGCGTAGGTCGTGTCGTCCTCGGTGCCGATGTCATGCAGTGCCAGGATGTTCGGGTGCGACAAGGCCGCCACGGCCTTCGCCTCCGCCTGGAAGCGGGCCAGCGCGTCCGGAGAGGCGGCGAGATGCCGCGGCAGCACCTTCACCGCCACGTCCCGGTCCAGGCGGGTGTCCCGGGCCCGGTAGACCTCCCCCATCCCGCCCGCGCCGAGGGGGCCGCGGAGCTCGTAGGGGCCGAGCCGGGTGCCCGGGCTCAGCGCCATCCCAGCTCCCGGGACCAGTTCATCACGATGCTGATCGGCATGGCCTCCGGCAGGGGCCTGGCGTTCCGATTCAGCAGGAACTCGTCGCCCCCGGGGAGGGGCACGAACACGTTGCCGTTCCCCCGGAACAGGCCCCGGGAGGAATCGATCCAGAACAGGTCCTTCTCGGTGCCCACGTCGAACCGATCCCCCGAGGTTCGCACCTCGATCCGGAACAGGTCCTGGTTCCCGTCGGGGTAGTAGATCGCCGTACCGTCGGCGCTCCAGCGGCCGTCGGTGCCCCCCGCTCGCGAGACCTGCCACTTCCCGGCGCCGTCGGGGAAGGAGGTCACGTAGACCTCGTCGTCCCCGGACTCCCGGGAGACGTAGAGGAGCCAGCGTCCGTCCGGCGAGAGCCGTCCGCCCTGGACCCAGGGCTTCGTCTGCACCACCGGGAAGGGATCCGCCCCGTCCATCGGCTGCGCCCAGATCTCCGAAGTCCCCCAGCCTCCCCGCTCGAAGATCAGGAACCGTCCGTCCCGGGACCAGTCGGTCGGGGTCTCGTGCTCCCCGGACTCGCGGAGCAGCCGCGGAGGGCCGGAGCCGACGACGTCCTTGACCATCAGGTTGAACCTGCCGCTTTCCTGAAGACCGGCGAAGGCGATCCGCTCGCCGTCGGGGGACCACACGGGAAAGGTGGCGAAGATCTCCCGGGTGAACCCCGTCAACGCGCCCCGGTCCCGATCGAAGAGCCACAGGTCCGGCTCCGGCTGGCCGCGGGCCAGCGCGATCCACCGCCCTTCCGGGGATGGGCTCATGGCCCAGACGACACCGGGGTCGCCGACGGTCTCCACGAGGGCCCCGGTGGCGTCCACGATGGAGAGCTGCGACTCGGTGCCCGCCCCGGTGTACGCCAGGGCCAGCACGTCGTTGCCGGAGATGGCGTAGGAGGCCCGCCAGGACCCGCCCTGGTAGTAGATGCCGCCCTGCACCCGGATCGGATCCCCCTCGAGCTCCAGGGTCTCCGGGTTCAGCCGCCGTGCCAGCAGGTTCCCCTCGCGGACGTAGAGCAGGTGCCCCCTGTAGAGCGCGGCGTTCGCGTCCGCCCGCTCGACCGGCCGGGGCTGCATCCCGTCGAGGTCGGTGAGGTACAGACCGGTGTCGCGCCCCATGGGGATGTTGTGGTCCGTGGCCAGGAAGACGATGTGATGACCGTCCTCGAGAAAGAGAGGCCAGCGGTGGGTGCTGTGGATCGAAGCGTCCACCTCGGTGATCGGCGACGGCTCCCCGCCGGAGGCCTGGATCCGGAACAGGCCGGTTCGCACCGAGGGCGCGAAGACGATCACCCCGTCCTCGTTCCAGTCGCCGCCTCGCCCGTCGGGTGCGTCGCACAACGTGGTCACCGGCCCCCCCGTCGGGTCCATCACCTTCAGCTTCTGATCCGCGAAGAAGCCGATCCGATTGCCGTCGGGGGACCAGAACGGATGCATGGCCTCTCCCCGGGTGCCGGGGAGAGGCCGCGCCTCGAAAGCGTCCATCCGGCGCAGCCAGAGCTCGCCGCCGGCGGCGACCACGACGGCGGTCCCGTCGGGGGAGAGGGCGAAGCTGGAGGTGTTGCTGTAGGACAGGCCCGTCGGGGGAGGGAGCTGCGTGCGGATGGCCCCGGAGCGCAGGGCATCGCCCGCCCTGCCCCCGCGGAGCCCGACGGCGACGGCGACCAGGGCCACCAGGAGCACCCCCGCCACGATCCATCCTGCAAGGGCGCCCCCTCGCGGTCCGGCGTGGGGCGCGACGGGCGGGGACACCGCGACGGGGTCCGTTTCCCCCGCGGCGATCCACTCCAGCTCCCGGCGCAGATCCCCGGCGGACTGCCAGCGGTCGTCGGGGTCCTTGGCGAGGCAGGTGTTCACCAGCCGCTCCAGGGAGCGGGGGGCCACGGGGGCGGTCTCCGACAGCGGCCGGGGGTGCTCCTTCAGGATGGAGGCGATGATGCTGGCCTGGGTGGCGCCGTCGAAGGCCCGGGCGCCGGTGGCCATCTCGTGGAGCACCACCCCGAGCGCGAAGATATCGCTGCGGGCATCGGCCTCCTTTCCCTCCAGCTGTTCCGGGGCCATGTACTGGATCGTCCCCAGGAGCGTGCCCTGCGCGGTGAGCGGGCTCGTGGCCGTGGGGGCGGCGGTGAGGGGGGAGGCGGCCAGCGACTCCGCCGCCTTCGCCAGCCCGAAGTCCATCAGCTTGGCTCCCGCCCGCGTCAGCATGATGTTGCCGGGCTTCAGGTCGCGGTGGACCAGCCCCTGGCGGTGCGCCCGGTCCAGGGCGTCGGCGATCGCTCCGCCGATGGCGAGTACCTCGGCCGGGGGGAGGGGGCCCCGTTCGATCCGGTCGGCCAGCGTCTCCCCCTCCAGCAGCTCCATCACCAGAAAGTCGACCCCTCCCTCGGAGCCGATGTCGTGGACGGTGCAGATGTTCGGGTGGTTCAGCGAGGACGCGGCCCGGGCCTCCCGCTCGAAGCGGGTCCGGAGGTCGGGATCGGCGGAGAGGTGGGCCGGCAGGACCTTCACGGCCACGTCCCGGTCCAGGCGGGTGTCCCGGGCTCGGTAGACCTCCCCCATGCCTCCCGCGCCCAGGGGACCCCGGATCTCGTACGGGCCGAGACGCGTTCCGTTCTCCAGGCTCAAAAGCTTCCTCCGTTGCGGTGAGAACGTCTCAGTATACGGTCATCCGGTCGCGCAGGGGCGGCACCCATCCGCTCCGGGGGTCGCGGCAGGTCCCGGCAAGGGGAGGTCAGGACGCCGTGTGGCGGGGCGCGTCGAGGAGCCGGTGGCGTCCCGCGGCGTAGAGCGCCGCCTGGAAGCCGCTCGTGGTGGAGGCGAATCCCGCCTCCCCGTCCGCCCGCAGCGCGACGAAGCCGATGAACTCCTCCTGCAGGGCGGGGTCCCGGGCGAGGATGCGGTCCAGGACCCGGCGCACCGCCTCCTCGGGCTCGACCCCCTGGCGCAGGAACTCGACCACCTGGTACGAGCCGCAGACCTTGATCACCTCCTCGCCGATCCCGGTCGCGGCGGCGCCGCCCGCCTTCCCGTCGCAGTAGAGCCCGTGTCCGATCAGCGGGGAATCCCCCACCCGCCCCGGCAGCTTCCAGGCCAGGCCGCTGGTGGTGCAGGAGGCCGCCATCGTCCCGTCGGCGGCCATGGCGATCATCCCGATGGTGTCGTGGCCCTCCGGCCTTTTCCGGCTCCGCTTCCACTCCTTCCAGGCCCGCCGAGCCTGGTCGGTCAGCAGATCCTGTTTCCGGAAACCCTGATCGA
>JASFRI010000262.1:0-6125 GCA_050115015.1 Acidobacteriota bacterium | reverse complement strand
GCGGGTGGCGCCGAGGTTCGTGGCCTTCGAGTCGTTGTACCAGACGACCCCCGCGGCCTCGCCGACCACCTCCATCCGGTGCGGGAGGCCCCGGAACGACCGCAGGCCCGCGGCCAGGGCACCGGCCCCGGCGCCGGCCAGGCTCGCGGCCAGGCTTGCCGCCAGGGCGTTTTCCACGTTGTGGCGCCCGGCGATCGGCAGCTCCGCGGCGTCCAGGAGCACCGTCCCCGGATCCACCAGGAGCAGGCGCCCGTCCCGCAGCACCGCCGCCGCCCCCGCCCGTCCGGATCCGGAGAAGAGCCAGCGACGCGGACCGCCATGCCGGTCGCCCATGGTCGCCACGAGGGGATCGTCGGCGTTCAGGATCGCATGGTCGGCGCCGTCCTGGTTCCGGAAGATCCGGGCCTTCGCCTCGCCGTACTCGGCCAGGGACGGATAGCGATCCTGGTGATCCGGTGTCAGGTTCGTGACCACCGCGATGTGGGGACGCAGCGACCGGATCCCCTCGAGCTGGAAGGACGAGAGCTCCACCACGTACCAGCGGGACTCCCGGTCGTCCTCCACCAGGGAGATCAGCGGGGTGCCCAGGTTGCCGCAGGCGACGGCCTCCCGGCCGGCGGCCTCCAGGAGGTGCGCGATCAGCGAGACGACGGTGCTCTTGCCGTTCGACCCGGTCACCCCGATCAGCGGGCCCCGCAGAAAGCGTGCCGCGAGCTCCACCTCGGCCCAGATCGGCACGCCGGCGTTCCGGGCCGCCGCCAGGGCGGGCACCGCCAGCGGCACCCCCGGGCTGACCACGACGAGGTCGGATTCGGCGAAGCGCTCCGGCACATGGCCTCCGGTCTCGACGCCGGCACCCATCGCGTCGATCGCCGCGGCCTCCTCCTCGAGCTCGGAGACCGGGCGGACGTCGGAGGCGTGCACGCGGGCGCCACGCGACGCGAGGAAGCGCGCGACAGCCAGGCCGCTCCTGCCGAGACCGGCCACGACGACCCTGGCTCCGGAGAGGTCCGGCGCGGTCGTGTCCAGATTCCGTTCCTTCATCGTCGCGGTCATCCGCTCTTTCTTCATCTCCGGCGCCGCCGTCCGCGACACCTTCCACAGGCAATCCACACCTGTGGATCTCGAACCGTTACCGCAGCTTCAGGGTCGACAGCGCCAGCAGCGAGAAGATCAACGCCAGGATCCACAGCCGGATGATCACCTTGGGCTCCGCCCATCCCATCAGCTCGAAGTGGTGGTGGATCGGCGCCATCCGGAAGATCCGCCTGCCGGTCATCCGGAAGGAGGCCACCTGCAGGATCACCGAGGCCGCCTCCAAGACGAACAGGCCGCCCACCAGCAGGAGGAGTACCTCCTGCTTGATCAGGACCGCCAGCGTTCCGATGGCGCCGCCCAGCGCCACGGATCCGACATCCCCCATGAACACCTGCGCCGGATTGCAGTTGAACCACAGGAAGCCCAGGGAGGCCCCCACCAGCGCGCCGCAGAAGATCGTCAGCTCCCCGGCCTGCTTCACGTTCTCCACCGCGAGGTAGTCGGCGACGATCGCGTTGCCCGCCACGTACGTCAGGATGCCGAACGTGCCCGATGCGATGAGGACCGACCCGATGGCCAGCCCGTCCAGGCCGTCGGTCAGGTTCACCGCGTTCGCGGAGCCGACCAGGACCAGGACGATGAACGCCACGTAGAACCAGCCGAGGTCGGGACGGAAGCTCTTGAAGAACGGCACCGACAGCACCGTGCTGAAGCTGCCGATCTCCGACAGCCAGACCAGCGCGACCCCCACGCCGAGGGCCACGAGGACCTGGAGGGCGAACTTCGCCCGCGGGCGCAGCCCTTCCGAGCGCCGGCGGATGACCTTGAGGTAATCGTCCCAGAACCCGACCATCGCGAACAGCACCGTCGATCCGAGCAGCACCCAGATCAGGTGGTTCCTAAGGTCGACCCAGAGCAGCGTCGGGATCACCACCGCCGCGACGATCAGCAGGCCCCCCATGGTGGGGGTGCCCGCCTTCGCGTGATGGGTCTGCGGCCCCTCGGCCCGGATGCTCTGTCCGACCTGCATCTCCTGCAACCTCCGGATCACCCAGTCTCCCAGTGTCAGGCTGAGCAGCAGCGCCGTCAGCGCCGCCAGCGCGCCCCGGAACGTGATGTACCGGAACACGTTGAACGCCCCCACCTGCTCGTGCAGCGGATAGAGCAGGTAGTAGAGCATCCGCGATCAGCCCTGCGCGCCGGCGGCGCGCACCTGCAGCGCCTGCACGACCCGCTCCATCCTCATCCCTCGAGATCCCTTCACAAGCACCGTGTCCCCGGGCCTCACGAGGTCCGCCACCGCGGCGGCCGCCTCCTCCGAGTCGGGAAGGTGGACCACCGTCGCGACACCGCCTTCCCCGGCCGACTCGGCGGTCTGTTCCGAGAGAGGTCCCACCGCCACGACCACCTCGAGCCGGGCCTCCGCCGCGTGTCGCCCCGCCTCCTGGTGTGCCGCGGGTCCGTGGTCCCCGAGCTCCAGCATGTCTCCGGTGACCAGGACCCGCCTCGAGCCCGCCGGCGCCGCAGCCACGAGGGCACCGATGGCCCGGCGCAGCGCCGCGGGGTTGGAGTTGTACGTGTCGTCGATCAGGCGGATGTCACCAGGGAGCTGCAGCCGCTCGCCCCGCCCCGGCAGCGGGGCGATCTGTTCGAGGCTCTCCATCATCCCCGCCAGATCCCCGCCGAGCATGTAGCCGACCGCGAGGGCGGCCAGCGCGTTGTAGACGTGATGCACCCCGAGGAAGGGGATGCGTCCCTCGATCCCCGCGTTGCCGTGCACGACGCGGAACCGCGTTCCCGCGAAGCCCTCGGGGGTCACCCGGGTCGCCCGCAGATCCGCGTCCCGATCGATGGCGAAGGTGAAGGTGAACCCCGAGAACCGATCCGCCACCCGCCGCACCAGCTCGTCGTCGGCGTTGAAGATCCCCGTTCCTCCGGATCCCATCTCCTCGAACAGCTCGGCCTTGGCCTGAGCGATCTCCTGCACCGAGACGAAGTTCTGGAGGTGGGCCCGTCCCACGTTGAGAAGGACGCCGACGTCCGGCCGTGCGATCCGGGTGAGGCGCCGCAGCTCCCCCGCGTAGCTCATGCCCATCTCCAGGACCGCCACGTGGGTGCTCGCGGGCATCCGCAGCAGGGACAGCGGCAGACCGTAGAGGTTGTTCAGGTTCCCCTGCGAGCGATAGGCGGGGGACAGGCCCGAGACCACCGCATAGGTCATCTCCTTTGCGGTGGTCTTGCCGGCGCTCCCGGTGATGCCGACGACCTTGAGGTCGGGGCGCCGCCGGACATGAGAGGCCAGATCCTGGAGTCCCCGGGTCGTGTCGGCGACCTGGAGGACCGGCACCGGCAGGTCCATCTCCCGGTCGGCCACCAGGGCGCAGGCCCCGGCATCCGCCGCTGCCCCGGCGAAACGGTGACCATCGTGGTTCGGACCCACCAGTGCGAAGAACAGATCGCCCCGCCTCAGCGTGCGGCTGTCGATGCTGTACCCCGACGGGACGACGTCGCCGCCGTTCCCCGTCAGGCGGCCGCCCATGGCGGAGGCCGCCCCGGCCAGCGTCAGCTCAACCACCGGTCTCCAGGAACTCCCGGCAGACCTCGCGGTCGTCGAAGGGGAGCACCCGGTCTCCGATGATCTGGTCACGTTCATGCCCCTTTCCTGCGATCACCACCGCGTCGCCTGGACGCGCCAGGGACAGCGCACGGCGAATGGCCTCGCGGCGGTCCAGCTCCACCTCGTACTCCACCTCCGCGCGGGCGGCCTTCAGCCCGGCCTCCGCCGCCGCGGCGATGGCGGCAGGGTCCTCGCCGCGCGGATTGTCCGACGTCAGGATCGCCACGTCGCTACCGATGCCGGCCGCCCGGCCCATGAGGGCCCGCTTCTCCCGGTCCCGATCCCCGCCGCAGCCGAACACGGCGATCACCCGTCGCGGGGAGAGGGAGCGGACGGTTGCCAGGAGGTTCCGGAGGGCGTCGTCGGAATGGGCGTAGTCCACGATCACCTCGAAGCCCCGATCGTTCCGGATGCGCTCGAACCGCCCCGGCACCGTCGCGGTCCCGCGGATGCCCTCGACCAGGGCCTCCGTCCCGCAACCGAGGGCGATCCCCGCCGTCACCGCAGCCATGACGTTCTGGAGGTTCGGAAGCCCCGGCAACGGTGTCTGTACATTCATCTCCCCGGCGGGGGTCGTCAGGAGGGCGCGGGTCCCGTCGAAGGTCGAGGTCCAGGCTCGCGGCCGCACGTCGCACCCATCACCCGTGCCGTAGGTCAGGACACGCGCCCGCGTGCGATCGCGCAGCGCGAGGCCCCGCGGATCGTCCGCGTTGATCACCGCGGTGGCCTCCGGGCCGAGCATCTCGAAGAGGAGCGCCTTCGCGTCGAAGTAGTCCTCCAGGTCCCGGTGATAGTCCAGGTGATCCCGCGAGAGGTTCGTGAACACCGCCACGCGGAACGCCGTCGCCTCCACCCGGCGCAGGGACAGCGCATGGGACGAGACCTCCAGGACCGCGCTGCCGCAGCCCGCCTCCACCATCCGTCGGAGCATCCGCTGCAGGTCCGTCGCCTCCGGCGTCGTGCGCGTCGCCTCCTCCCGGTGGCCGCTCCAGCGGTAGGCCACCGTACCGAGCAGCCCCGGGCGTCGTCCGGCGGCGGCGAGGACGCCCTCCAGGAGAAAGGCGGTCGTCGTCTTCCCGTTCGTCCCGGTGATCCCCACCACGGAGATCTCCCGGCTCGGGTGGGCATGGACCGCCGCGGCCGCCCGCGCCATCGCGACGCGATCGTCCGGCACCCGGACCCAGGTCCCTCCGTCGACTCCCTCGGGACGAGGCCCCGCCGACAGCACCGCGACGGCGCCGCGACGCAGCGCCTCCGCCGCGAAGCGACTGCCGTCCGTCCGTCCGCCGCGCATCGCCGCGAACAGATCGCCACGCTCCACCGCCCGCGAGTCGTGGCGGACGTCCGCCACCTCGACGTCGAGCGGACCGTCGGCGTCGTGCTCGCCGATCTCCCGGAGCAGATCCCGCAGCCTCAAACCTCGCCTCCGACGGGGCGCGTGGTCATCCACCCACGGCTCCCGTGGCATCCCATACACACTCTCGCCGTGAACGGGGCTCATCCCGCCCGTTCCCGGCCGCCGTCCGCCGGCGTCTCGCCACCGGCCCGGCGCACCCGGTTGGACAGCAATAGCCGTACCGCGGACCCCTCGGCGACCGCACGGCCGGCGGGGGGGTCCTGGGAGGCCACCCGTCCCTCCCCGCGGATCCGTGCGGTCAGCCCGGCCCGCGCCAGCGCCGCCAGCGCCTCGCGGGCCGTGCTCCCGGCCAGGTCGGGAACGAGCGGGTTCCCGTCGTCGTTCCGCGGGGTTGCCGTCGCCGCGGGCTGCTCCCGGTAGGCGGGGGCCGGCGGTTCCTGGCCGCGGACGAGGGTCAGCGTTCGCGCGTGGGCCGACGGGACATCGGGGGGCACCCCCAGGCGGCGTAGCGCCGGCAGCGCGACGCGCGGGAACACCGGCGCCGCGATCTCCCCGCCGTGGTACGGGCCACGCGGCGAGTCCAGGACGATCAGGATCGCCAGCGCCGGGTCCCGTGCGGGGACGTAGCCGACGAAGGAGGCCACGTGGCGATCCCCGTAGCCGTTCGCGCCGTCCGCCTTCTGGGCCGTCCCGGTCTTCCCGGCCACGCGGTAGCCGGGCACCGCCGCATGCTTCCCCGTCCCGTGCCCCACGACCCCTTCCAGCAGGAGGTTCAGCGTGCGCGCGGTAGCGGGGGAGATCACCCGCCGGGCTGCATCCGGGCGTGGCGCCGTGGCGACGATGTACGGCTGGACCAGCACCCCACCGTTCCCGACGGCGGCGACCGCCCGGAGGATCTGCAGCGGGGTCACGCTGATCTCCTGCCCGATGGACATGGACGCCTGGGACAGCCCCGACCAGTGTGCCGGGGCCCGCAGCAGACCGTCGCCCTCCGCCGGCAGGCCGATGCCGGTGCGCTCGCCGAAGCCGAAGGCACGGACATAGCGGTAGAAGATCTCGGGGCTCAGCCGCGTCCCCACCTTGATCGCGCCGACGTTGGACGACTCCGCGATC
>JASFRI010000261.1:0-6166 GCA_050115015.1 Acidobacteriota bacterium | reverse complement strand
GGGAGGAGGGCCGGCCGCATCCGGGGCTGAACCTCCCGCGCCCCGGGCCCGAGGGCGGGAGGCGCCGGGGGACGGGGGACGGCCCCCGGGTGCTCCACCAGCAGCTCCTGCAGACCTCGGACCAGTCCGAGGGGTCGCTGCGGGGCTTCTATGATCGTTTTCTGGAGATCCGCCGGTCCCACGGGCAGCCCGCGGACCGGATCTCCTTCGCCACCTTCGAGCGCCAGGTCCTGCGCAAGTCGGAGGTGGTGCGGACCCGTGCGTCCTGCGACGCCGTCCGGCTCCGCCTGACGCTGGAGGGGGACCGGGTCCATCTCAGGGCCATCCCGGTCCGCCGGAGGAACGAACGATGAACCGAACTCTTGCCGGCCTCGCGCTGGCGTCGGCGTTGCTCGCCTCTCCCGCGACGGCCCAGGACGCCCGGACCGAGCCGACCTTCGAGGACATGGTCCAGAGGACGATGAGCCCGAAGAACTGCGACCGCGTGGACGTGGAGATCTACTTCGTCGCGGAAAGGCGCTGGCCTCCGATCGCGGAGGTCCTCCGGGAGCTGATCCACCACCCGGAGAACAGCAAGCTGCACATGAAGCTCGGCAACGAGTTCGGGCGCCTGACGCTGTGGCCCGCGGCGGAGGCGGCCTACCGCTGTGCCATCCTCTTCGACGAGAACAACGCCCACGCCTGGAACAACCTGGGACTGGTGCTCCTCGGACGGAGCGCGGTGCAGGAGTCGATCGACGCCCTGGACCGGGCGATCACGATCGACGTGAACTACGCCCGCGCCCATTATCACCTGGGTATGGCGTACGACGCCGCGGAACGCTACGACGACGCCATCATGTCCTACGAGCGCGCCGTGAGCCTGGACCCCAAGCTCGCCCTCGCCCGCTTCAACCCGGTGGTCGCGAGCAACCCGCACCGGCTCGAGCTGTTCATGCGCCGGCTCATCTCGGAGCAGACCGTCCGCTACAACCTGGGTGACCTGACGGACGACTGAGCCCGACGCGGTTTGACACGATCCGCGGCCGTTCGTTAGACTTCGCCCGCCCGCGGGGAGAGACCTCGCCGGGCCAGGCTGTCCCGACCCCATGTCCGCCATCCGCCGACCCAGCTATCCCGCGAAGCTCCTCCTGTGCCTGGCCCTCGCGGCCCCGGCGAGCGCGGCTCCGGGCATGGCCTGGACCGCCGCCGCCCGGGTCGAGATCGTCCGTGACGCCGTGCGGCTGATGCCCGAGTCCCTGCGGGAGCTGATGATCCACCGTGAGCGGGAGCTGCTGGCGGGGCTCCTCGAGCCCGGTAGCGCCGAGGATCGGCCAGAGCACTGGCAGCATCCGGAGGGCGCTTACGGGACCGCGGCCCGCCGCGCGGCGGCGGAGGCGGAGGACCTGGCGGCGGCGGTGAACGGCCGGGCGCCGTTCCCGGAGATCATCCGCCGGTTCGGGAGGCTCGCGCACTGGGTCTCCGACGTCAACGACCCGCTGCACGCCGGGGACCGGGATCCGCGCCTGCGGGCGTACTACCGGGACTACCAGATCTACCTGGAGCAACAGCTTCCGCGGTTCCCCCTGGTGTTCCAGGGCTACCGCGACGCCACGCTGGCGGCGGGCGGCCCGGAGGCCTACCTCATGCGGTCGGCGCAACGCTCCCGGGAGTACGGCCGGGCGGTGGGGCGCGCCTACGACCCGGAGGGACGACGGATCTCCCTGCAGGCCTTCGACGAGCGCTCCCTCGCCTTCGGGGTCGGATCCCTGAGCTACTCGAACGCCGTCAACGACATCTCGCGGGTCTGGCTGTGGACCTGGGAGCAGGCCCACGGCGACACGAGCCGGACTCCACTACCCCTTCCGCCGGCCCGCGGCGCCGCGAAAGGGGACGAGGACACGATCCCATGAACGTGAAGCGCGCCCTGGTCAGCGTCTACAGGAAGGACGGCATCGTCGATCTGTGCCGCCGGCTCCATCAAGGCGGCATCGAGATCCTGTCCACGGGGGGAACCGCCCGGCTGCTGGCGTCCGAGGGCATCCCGGTCACGAAGGTCGAGACCGTGACCGGGTTTCCCGAGATGATGGACGGCCGGGTCAAGACGCTCCATCCCAGGGTGCACGGCGGCATCCTGGCCCTGAGGGACGATCCCGGCCACCGGAAACAGATGGAGGAGCACGGCATCGAGCCGATCGACCTCGTGGTGGTCAACCTCTACCCGTTCGAGGAGGCGGCCGCGGCGCCCGGGGCCTCGGAGGCAGACGTCATCGAGATGATCGACATCGGCGGCCCCGCCATGGTGCGATCGGCGGCCAAGAACCACGCGCACGTTGGAGTCGTGGTCGACCCCGCGGACTACGAGGCGGTCCTGGAGGAGGTGGCGGACACCGGGGGCCTGTCGGCGGAGACGCGCCGGCGGCTGGCGGCGACCGCCTTTGACCACACGTCCCGCTACGACCGGGCCATCGCGGGCCATCTTGCGCCGGCCGCGGACCCGGCGGCCCCCCCGTCGCGCCTGCAGCTCGACCTGGAACGGGCCTACGTCCTGCGCTACGGGGAGAACCCCCACCAGGCCGCCGCGTTCTACCGCGAGCCGGGCAGGCTGGACGGCACCGTCGCCGGCGCGGAGATCCTGCAGGGGAAGAAGCTCTCCTTCAACAACCTCCTGGACCTGGACGCGGCGCTGCACCTGGCGGCGGAGTTCGACGAGCCCGCCGCGGCGGTGATCAAGCACTCGAACCCCTGCGGCGTCGCCGTGGGTCCCGGCGCCGCCGAGGCCTTCCAGCGCGCCCGGGAGACGGATCCCGTCAGCGCCTTCGGGGGCATCGTGGCCCTCAACCGCGAGGTGGACGGTGCCTGCGCCGCGGCGATCCTGGAGGGCTTCGTCGAGGCCGTCGTCGCCCCGGCCTACACCGCCGACGCGCTGGAGGCCTTCGCCGTGAAGAAGAAGGTCCGGGTGCTCCGCACCGACGTGCCCTCCGGCCCGCCGGGGGGCTGGGATCTCCGGCGGATCCGCGGCGGGTTGCTCGCGCAGACCTGGGACCGGGCCCAGCCGGACACGGACTGGCGGGTGGTGACGCGCCGCCAGCCCTCGGAGGCCGAGCGGCGGGCGCTGGACTTCGCCTGGAGGGTCTGCCGCCGCGTGAAGTCCAACGCCATCGTGTTCACCGCCGTGGACCGCACCCTGGGGATCGGGGCGGGCCAGATGAGCCGCGTGGACTCGGTGGTCCTGGCACGGCACAAGGCCCGCGGCCCGCTGCAGGGATCGGTCCTGGCCTCGGACGCCTTCTTCCCCTTCCGGGACGGGGTCGACGCCGCCGCCGAGGCCGGCGCCACCGCGGTGATCCAGCCCGGCGGGTCCATCCGCGACGAGGAGGTCATCGCCGCGGCGGACGAGCACTCCCTGGCGATGATCTTCACCGGAACGCGTCACTTCCGGCACTGACCGGCTTCCCCCTTGGACGCCGCGATGGACCCCGCACCGCTTTCCCGGCGGGGGCTCGTCGGCATCCTCGCCCTCCTGCTCCTGGCCGTCGGTCTCAAGGTCGTCCTCCTCACGACGAGCCAGTCGATGGCCGATGGCGACGAGGCGGTCACCGGCCTGATGGCCATGCACGTGCTGGAGGGATACGGCCATCCGATCTACCCCTGGGGCGTCCGGTACGGCGCCGGGGCGGGCGTGGAGGTGGAGCTCGCCGCGCTGCTGTTCGCGGTCTTCGGCGTCTCCGACATCGCGCTGAAGGCGGGCGGGCTGGTGATCTGGCTGGCCACCCTGGCCCTGGTGATCGGCGTGGCCCGGCGGGTCGGGTGCCTCCGGACCGGGCTGGCGGCGGGGCTGCTGTTCGGCTTCGCCCCGTCGGCGACGCAGTGGAGCCTCAAGGTCGCCGGCGGCCACGGCACCGCGGTCGGTCTCGCGCTCCTGGCGGTGCTCCTGATCGAGATCCAGGCTCCCCGCTGGGCCGTGGCGGCGCTGCTGCCCGTGGCCGCCATCGCGCACCCGATCGTCGCCCCCTTCGCGGTGGTCCTGGCGGGCTATCTCTTCGTCGCCGGGCCGGACCGCCTCGACCGGATCCGCACCCTCGCGGCACTGCTGCTGGCCTCGGCGGCGGTGGCGGCCCTTCTCCGGCCCCCGGGGACCGGCGTCTGGAACCCCGCAGCCCGGGATCTGGACGCGCTGGGCGTGCTCCGGCGCTTGCCGACCGTGGTCCTGGGCCTGTTCACCCCGAACCTGAACGAGAGCCACCTCCCCGGCCCCGGACTGATCGCGGTCGCGGCGCTCTGGACCGGATGCCTCGCCGCGGCAGCGGCGCTCCACGGTCGGCCGCGGCGTGTGTGGCTCTACCTGCTGGCACCCCTTCCGGTCCTGTTGACCGTCCGGCCCGGGGAGCTCGCGCCGCGACACCTCCTCCTGCTGTACCCGCTGGCGTGCGTCGTCATGGGGGTCGCCCTCCGGGAGCTACCGCGGCCGGCACGGGGTGCCGTGCTGGCGGCGTTGCTCGTCACCGGCGCCGGCGTGCAGGTCCATGGCACGACGGATCCCTGCGTCCACGGCCCGGCGCCCCAGGACGACGGGGTCCTGCGCGGGAACGTTCGCGACCTGGTGGCGGTGCTGGAGGCACGCGGCGTCCACCACGTCTACTGCCTGGACCCCATGTTCCAGTGGAACCTGACCTGGGGCAGCCGTGAGCGGATCGTGGCCCGCTGGGTCGACCCGGTGGACCGGTTTCCCGACTACCCCGCCCAGGTCGACGCGGCGCGGCTGGCGGGCCGACCGGTGGCCATCGTCGGCCCGGTGGGAGACGCAGTGCCGCGCCGCTTCGGGATCCGGGCCGTCCCCGGTCCGCGGGCCCTGGAGGCGACGTTTCCGCTCTCGCCGCGGGTGGCGGCGGCATCGCCGTGAGGGAGTCCCTGCTGCGGGACTTTCTCCGCGGATCCCGGGATGCCGCGGCGCTGGCCCTTGGCCTGGAGGACGTCCGCGGCCGCGGCCCCCTGGTGCGCGGGAGGAACATGACCGTGGACCTGGAGGAGGAGGTGCCGGTGGGGCGGGAGGATCTGGTCCGCCTGTGCGATGCGGTCCTGGAGGGGGAACTGGACACGGACGATCTGCGCGGCGCCGCCCGGTTCCTCCTCGCGGCGGACCATTTCACCTGGGACGAGACGACCCCCGGGGGCGGCCTGGTCTCGCAGGTGCTGCGCGAGTGGTCGGATCCGCAGCGCCACTACCCGATGACCACGGGGAACCTGCGGCGGTACCGCCAGGGGCTCGTCGCCGGGACACACCCCTTCACCCGCGGAGGGAGCGGTCCCTGAGCCCCGGCGGACCCGCCTCGAGGCGGAACCAGAACTCGGCGCCCTCCCCCGGCGCCCCCTCGAGGCCGAAGTCGAACCCGTGGCTCGCCAGCACCTCCTGCACCAGGGTGAGGCCCAGGCCGCGACCGTTCCGCTTCGTGCTGAAGAACGGCGTGAACAGGGAGCCGGCCGCCTCCGGGGGAATGCCGGGGCCGGAGTCCCGGATGGCCAGGCGAACGCCGTCCCCCGCCCGGACCAGCGACAGGGAGATGCGGCCGTCCTCCCCGATCGCCTCGAGCGCGTTCCGGAGGGCGTTCACCAGGACCTGCTCGATCTGGTTCTTGTCGAGCAGTACCGGCCCGATGGGGTCCGCCCGCTCCCAGGTCCAGACGATCCGCCGGCGCTCCAGTTCCGGACGGAGCAGCAGATGGATGTCCTCCAGCAGCGAGCGCAGGTTGCAGGGCCGCCGCTCCGGCGGCGGGATGCGCACCACGTCCGCGAAGCCCCGCATGAAGGCGTTCAGGTTCTCCAGCCGGGAGCGGGCCACGCCGAGGGCCTCCCGGAAGTCCTCCCGGTCCGGCGCGGCAAGCTGTCCCGCATAGGTCGCGCAGGACTCGAGAAGGGACGTCACCGCTCCGACCGAGTTGTTGATCTCGTGGGACATCATCCGGATCAGCTTGCGGTACGCGGCTTTCTCCGAAGCGCGAAGCTCGTCGGTCAGCTCCTCGAGGAGGAAGAAGGAGCGCCGGAAGCCCTGGTCGAAGAACGCCGTGCGGATGCAGCGAATCCGGCGGCGGCCGCCGAGCGCGACCACCCGGGACTCCCCCGCCGGGATGGCGGCCAGGGCCGGGCCCAGGGACCCGGGAATCGCCTCGAGCCGCCGCCCCGGGCCCTC
>JASFRI010000260.1:0-6173 GCA_050115015.1 Acidobacteriota bacterium | reverse complement strand
CCCGATCTGGCGCTCCCGCCGCGTCAGGAGCCCCGCGGCGGCCACCTCAGCGCGGCGCATGCGGCCCGCGCGGGCGACCACGCGGCCTTGCGGGAGTTCATCGAGGACGGCGCGGACATCGCCGACATCAACCCGGCGAACCTCATGGCTCCCATCAGCGAGGGGAAAGTCGAGACGCTGCGGCTCCTCTTCGAGCACGGCTATCCCTGGGACTCGTACGCGGGGTCGACGCTCGGCGATCACGCGGTGCAGTACGGCCAGACCGAGATCGTCCTCCTGGCGCAGGAGTACGGGCGCGAGTTCCGGGCGCCCCCCGAGTTCGTCGCCCTGGTCGCGGGTGACGAGAACGCCCTCCGCGCGGCCCTGAAGGAGGCCGGCTCGGGCCGCCAGTTCCTGGGCCGTGACATCGCCTACTGGGCCGAGACCCACGGCCGCCAGGCCCTCCTCGCCGCCGCCCGCTCCGCCCCCTGACCCTCCTCGAACATGACCGATTCTATGGGGTCGGAGGCCTCCGACCCCGTAGGATTCGTCAGGTTTCGGTGCGGTGCGGACTGCACACTTCAGGTCTGACCCTGCCTTAAGTGGTTGGGGGAGATGGAGATGAGGGCGGGAGGTTAGATGACGACTTCGCCGCGCTTGACGACGTGGCGGATGGGGTTGACGCCGAAGTGATAGCCGAGGTGGCGGTGGCTGGGGACGTCGAGGACGAGGATGTCCGCCTGCTTGCCCACCTCGAGGGTGCCCACCTCGTCGCCGCGGCCGAGGGCGGCGGCGGCGTTGACGGTGGCCGCCACGATCGCCTCCTCGATGGTCATCCGCATCTGCAGGACGGCGAGGGTCAGGATCATCGGCATCGACTCCGTGTAGCAGCTGCCGGGATTGAAGTCGGTGGCCAGGGCGACGGGAACGCCCGCGTCGATCAGACGACGGGCGTCGGCGTACTCGCGCAGCATCAGGAAGAACGTCGCCCCGGGCAGCAGCACCGCCACGGTCCCCGCCCGGGCCATCGCCGCGAGGCCCTCCGCCGAGGCGTTCTCCAGGTGGTCCGCCGAAAGCGCCCCGAGCTCCGCGGCGAGCTCGGCGCCGCCGCCGGAGGAGAGCTGGTCGGCGTGCAGCCGCGGCCGCAGCCCCAGCGCCTTGCCGGCCTCCAGCACCCGGCGGCTCTCCGCGGCGTCGAACACCCCCTTCTCCAGGAAGACGTCACAGCAGTCCGCGAGTCCCTCCCGGGCCACCCGCGGGAGGATCGTCCCGCAGACCAGGTCGAGGTAGGCACCGCGATCCTCGCGGTACTCGGGAGGCACCGTGTGGGCGGCCAGCGCCGTGGCGGTGATCTCCACCGGCTGCAGCGCCGCCAGACGTCGCAGGGCGCGGAGCTGCTTGATCTCGTCCTCCTCGTCGAGGCCGTAGCCGCTCTTCGCCTCCAGGCTCGTCGTCCCGTGGCGCAGCATCCGGGCCAGCCGCGGCCGGGCCAGCTCCACCAGCTCCTCCTCGGAGGCGGCCCGGGTGGCGCGCACGGTGCTCAGGATGCCGCCGCCGGCCGCGGCGATCTCCTGGTACGTGGCGCCGGCGACCCGGCGGGCGAACTCGTCCTCCCGGGTGCCCGCGAAGGGCAGGTGCGTGTGGGGATCGCAGAACCCCGGCAGGACCGTCCCCCCGGAGGCATCGACGGTCGTCGCCCCCGTCAGAGGACGCACGGCGCCCGCGAGATCCCGGGCCGGGCCGACCCAGACGATCCGGCCCTCCCGGGCCGCGAGCGCGCCGCCGGGGATGGCGCCGATGACGGCCTGATCCGCTCCCGACCGGGGCACGCTGCCGGCGCACGTCACCAGGGACGCGGCGTCGCGCACCACCAGGTCGGCTTCGATCAATGCCCGGGACCGGCCTGCTGCTGGTTCGGCTTCTTCGCCAGGAAGGCCACCTTCTCCTCCTCCGCCGACTCGGTCTCGTGGAGCTCGAGGAGCTTCTGGTGGTGGTCCAGCAGGGCGCGGACCTTCTTCAGGTAGGCCTGTTTCTCCAGGCGCATCTCCGCCAGCGAGGCCTCGAGGTCCGCCGCGCGGCGCTGGGCATGGTCCAGCAGCCGGTCCGCCTTGAGCTGCGCCTCCTGGAGGAGGATCTTCCCCTCCTTCCGGGCCTGCTCCTTGAGGTCCTCCGAGACCTCCTGGGCGGTGTAGAGGGTCTCCCGCAGGATCTTCTCGCGCTGCCGGTGCTCGTCGAGGATCGACTGCATCTTGTTCATGTCGTCCCGGAGCTTGTGGTTCTCGACGATCAGCTTCTCGTACTCCTCGCTGACCAGGGTCAGGAACGCCCTGACCTCGTCGTCGTCGTAACCCCGGAACTTGCGGTTGAACGAATGCCCCTCGATGTCCAGCGGCGTGATCTTCATGGGCCTCTCCCTTACCCCCCGACGACCTCGACGACGATCCCACTTGGCTCCGGCGGCAGGCCTCCGGAAGCCACAGCGTGCGCCGCTCCGTCGGTCGGACGCCTCTCCGTGTCCGGCCCGGCAGTGGCAGCCCCGGCCCGGCGGCCGTTGGGCCGGAGAGCCCAGCGGAACGGGCCCGGGGCGATGTCCGGCCCGCCCCCGCGGGCCCACCACGGTCGACCGGCGACCGGGCAGCCTCCACTCCACCCGCGCCGTCCCATCGGACTCTCGGGCCCGGCGCGGTGCCCGCCGCGGCGCTTTCCAGGACCCGAGGGCGGCGCCGGGAGCCCCTTCAGGCCGGCTCCCGGGCCCCGAAGATCGCGGTGCCGATCCTTACTATAGTCGCTCCCTCCTGGACCGCCACCCGGAAATCGTGGCTCATCCCCATCGACAGCTCCACCGGGGCGTTCCCGCCGAGGAGCCCATCCCGCTCCAGATCCGCCGCCAGCTCGCGGATCCGGCGGAACCAGGGGCGGACGTCCTCGGGGTCCGGCTCGTAGGGGGGCAGCAGCATCAGACCGCGGATCCGGAGCCGCTCGAAGGACCGGGCCTCCTCCAGCAGCGGTCGCAGCTCCTCCGGCATCGCCCCGTGCTTCGTGGACTCGCCGGCCAGGTCGACCTGGACGAGGCCGTCGAGGTCCCGTCCGACCTCCCCCGCGAGCCGGTCGAGGCGCCGCGCGATCTTGAGGGAGTCGATGGACTGGATCATGGAGAAAAGGCCCGCCGCAGGCGCCGCCTTGTTCGCCTGCAGGTGGCCGACCAGGTGCCAGCGGATGTCGGGCGGCAGGACCCGGGCCTTCGTGACCGCCTCCTGCACCCGGTTCTCGCCGAAGTCCCGCTGACCCTCGCGATGAACTTCCTCGATCGCCTCCGGCGGGAATGTCTTGCCGATGGCGACCAGCCGCACGGTGGCGGGATCGCGCCCGGCCTCCCGGGCGGCCGCCTCGATCGCCTCCCGGACCCGGCCGAGGCGCGACGCGGCGGTCATCCCCGGCGCCCCAGCAGCGCGGCCGCCTCCAAGTGGCCGGAGCTCTCCCGCGTGTCCATGGCGCGGTTGGCCAGCGCGTCCGCCTCCCGGTTGTCCTCGCGGTAGACGTGCTCGATCCGGAAGCGGGGCAGCCGCGCGATGGCCGCCCGGGCCCGCTCGAACAGGGGACGCAGCCCGGGGTTCTTGACCCGGTACTTGCCGAGGATCTGCCGGACCAGGAGCTGCGAGTCGGAGCGCACCCGCAGGCTTCCCGCCCCGGCGGCGATGGCGTACTCCAGGGCAGCCAGCAGCGCGACGTACTCCGCGACGTTGTTCGTCTGGACGCCGAGGTGGCCCCACACCTCGTCCCAGGTCTCTCCGCTCGGCAGGGTCAGGTGGCAACCGTATCCGGCGTTGCCGGGGTTGCCGCGGGCGCCCCCATCGATGGAGGCCTCCAGAGCCTCGCCGGCCAGGGGACGGATGGTTCCTGCGGGATGGTCGGTCATCGGACTCCGGGGAGCATGATAGCGGAAGCGGGACGGCGGGGGACGAGCAGCCTGTCAGAGGTCGGCGGGCTGCTCCCCGTCCTCGCCGGCGGCGTCGGGATCGACGTAGTACAGGAAGCGGACGCAGGTGTCGCACTGGTGCAGCTCGGTTCCCTGGCGGATCTCCTGGAAGATCTGCGGGCGGACCTTCATGCGGCAGCCGAGACAGAGCTCCTCCTTCACGCCGACCACCGCGACGCCGTGGCGCATCTTCGCGACCTTCTCGTAGGTGCGGCGCACGGGCTCGTCCAGGTTCGCCGCGAGCTGCTCGCGCTCGGACTCGAGGGCGGCCTTGCGGCTCTCCGCCTCCGTCCGCTGCTTCTCCAGGGCGGCCTTCTCCTGCGCCATGCCGGCCTTCCGCTCCTCGAAGTCCTTCGCGATCTCCCGGATCCGGGCCTCGAGGTCGTCCGAGAGGAGCATCTGCTCGAGGATCTTCTCCTCCCGCGTGGCGATCTCCGCCTTGGTGCCGTCGATCTCCTTGAGCATCGCCCGGTAGGCGTCGTTCGTCTTCACCTGCATCAGCTGGTCCTGGTACTTCGCCAGCTTCTGCTTGACCAGCTCGAGGTCCCCTTCCAGGGATCGCCGCGCTTTCTGCGACTCCTCGAGACCTTCCCGGTGCCTGGCGAGCTCGTCATCCAGCGCCTTCTCGCGGGCCTCGACGGCGGCGATGGCCTCCGGGACCGCCGCGATGACGTCCTCCTGCACCCGGATCTCCGAGTCGATCCGCTGCAGGTTGATCAGGTGGAACAGCTGGGGGTGCAAGCAGGCTCCTCCGGTCCCCGGGCCGGGGCTTCGGGCACTTCCGGGAATGCTGCAGCAGAAAGACTCATCTTAGCGACCGCCGCCGGGCGGGGTCAAACGTCCCTGCGGGGCGGGGGATGCCAGGCCTCGCGGGGCGCGGCGCCCAGCCGATCTAGGGGTCAGACCCCTCCACCGGGACCCGACCCCGGCTCCCCCGGTCCGCGCTCGTCATTCCGGGGGGTCTGACCCCGCCGGCTCGATCCCATGGCCTCGCGGGACGGCGTCGCTCGACGGGGTGACTGTGGAACTTACCCGCCGGGCCGGCGGCTGGCTGTGCCCATCCGGGTTGACCGGCGCTAGTCGAACCGGGCGACGTACGCCTTGTAGCGGCGGAAGTTATCGGTGGTGACGATGGCGTTGGGGTTCTCCGGCATCGAGTCGATCCGCTGCTGCGCGTCGGCGATCCGGGTGCCCGGCTGGGGATGGCTCGACAGGAACTTCTCCATCATGCTGGGCTCGGATTCCGACAACGAGGCCAGCACCTCGAGCATGTCGACGGTCCCCTGGGGATCCCACCCCGCACCTGACATCAGCGAGATGCCCGCCAGGTCGGCCTGCAGCTCGTCGTCCCGGGAGAACTTCATCAGCGTCCCCTGGGCGGTCACCGCCGCGGCGATCTGCTCCACCGCGGAGGGGTTGTCCCCCAGGGCCAGCGACAGCAGCACGCTGACCCCGACCTGCTTCGTGAGCTGCTTCGTGCCGTGCCGGTTCAGGCCGTGGCCGATCTCGTGTCCGATCACGGAGGCGAGCTCCGCCTCGGTGGACATGGCGTCCACCAGGCCGGTGTTGATGTAGACGTGCCCGCCGGGGATGTTGAAGGCGTTGACAGCGGGATCCTTGATGAGATGGAAGGTCCAGGGAAGCCGGGCGAGCTCGCTGTCCGAGGCCCGCAGCAGCCGCTGGCCAAGGCTCGTCAGGTAGCGGTCCGCCTCGGGCTGGGAGAGGATCTCCATCTCCGCGTCCACCTCCGCGGCGAGACGCATCCCCATCTTCCACTCGTCCTGGACGGAGATCAGGTTGACGCCGCCCCCCGGGGCGTTGAGCACCGAGCAGGCGGCGAGCGCCGGGAGCAACAGCAGGAACGACAACCGCATCATCCGACGCATCCCGTTACCCCCCGGCCCCGAGGGCGATCCGGCGGACGCCGCCACGCGGGGCAGCGAGCCCCGGGCGGGCCATGAGCGCCGGGAGCCGCAGCAGGACCGGCAACCACATCATCCGACGCATCCCGTTACTCCCCGGTCCCGAGGGCGATCCGGCGGACGCCGCCACGCGGGGCAGCGAGCCCCGGCCGGGCGTCGAGCCCCGGAAGCCGCAGGGCGAGCCGCCCACCACGGGCCGTCGCATCAGCCCTCCGCGGCCTCGGCGGCATCCGTGCTGAGACACACCTCGTGGATCTCCAGAACGCTGGAGCCCGCGAACATCTCCGCCGGCGGGC
>JASFRI010000259.1:0-6183 GCA_050115015.1 Acidobacteriota bacterium | reverse complement strand
GAAGATGCGATTCTGTCGCTTGAGCTGGATCTCGCGATCGTCCAGCTTCCGAGAGAGGTACATCGTGCGGTAGAGGCCGGTCAGGAGGTCCGGCTCCAGACCGGTGGCGCGCAGATCTTGCTCCTGTGTGCCGCTCTGGGGCCTCACGCCTGAACCTCCCGACGAAGATGGGGATGGCCACGGTGCCGATGCCGGCCAGGAATGCAGGGGACGAGGCTAACACAGCCCATCCAGGAGCGGCAAGATCCGAGCGTGTCACCAGGGACACGGCGTCAGTCCACCGTCTCCGGGAGGATGTCCAGCCCCAGCGCGCTGCAGGAACCCGCCCCCCAGGGGCTCGCCGCGGCCACCACCCGATCCCCCACGACCACCGGGCCGCTCACGAAGCGCTCCGCCGGGTCCTCGAGGCTCCAGCTCCCGGACTCGGAGCCGTCCCGGAGGTCCAGGACGACCAGGCGCCCCGCGTTCGCCGGGATCGACAGGAACTGGTCCTCCCAGAACGCCCCGGCTCGCGTCAGCCGGTGGGACAGCCGTGTCCGCCAGAGCTCGTGGCCGTTGCGCGCGCGCAGCGCGTAAACGTAGTTATCGAGGGCCTGCACCACCACGCGGCCCCGGTGCAGCTGGAGCGGTGCCTCCACGGCGGTGCCGAACTCGACCACCCAGGCGGGCCGGAGGCGACCCTCCCGGCTCGCCACCAGACGGCCGGCCGGGCCGTAGAGGGTGAGGGTCCGGTCCTCCCAGAACAGCCGCGCGCCGCGATCCGCCGCAGGCGCGGGCTCCTCCGCCAGGTCCGGTACGGGCTCTCCGGTCCGCGGATCCAGCGCCAGCCGCTGCTCGCCGGCGACGAGAATGACGTGCCGCTCCCCGGCGCCCAGGGAGGCCGGGCAGAACGGCAGCGGGCGCCCCCAGCTGGCGCGCAGCTCCACACGGGCGGGTCCCGGTCCGAGCCGGCGCCAGTGGCGCTCCTCCGGGCCGCGGGCACAGCCCACCAGGGCGCCCGACAGGAAGAGGGCCAGGAAGAGGCGACGCACGCGGGGAAGCGGAGCGAACAAGAGGCCTCGCCGTCGCGCCGGCGGGACCGGCGCGGAGCGGCGCAGTATACCATCCGAGCGTTGCCGGGGTCCGGGCCGTGTGTTATGTTCCGCCTGGCCTGCCGGCGGCACCGTCCGGTCCGGGTTCGTCGGCGGCCGCCCGCCACCCGCACCCCGGGCCCGGAGGCCCCGGGGCCTTCACCGAGGTCATCTGATGAAGCGCTATCGCGCCCTGCGGGGGATGAAGGACATCCTCCCGGCGGAGATCCGGAAGTGGCAGCTCGCGGAGTCGCGGGCACGGGATTGCTTCCGGCGCCATGGGTTCGAGGAGATCCGGACGCCGCTGCTGGAGTCGTACGAGCTGTTCGCCCGCAGCGTGGGGGAGAGCACGGACATCGTCCACAAGGAGATGTACGTGATGGAGCGGGGCGACGAGCGGATTGCGCTGCGGCCGGAGAGCACCGCCGCGGTGGCCCGCGCGTACGTCGAGCACTCGCTGGACCACGGGACGCAGGGGGAGCGGCTGTTCTACATCGGTCCGCACTTCCGTTACGAGCGCCCTCAGAAGGGACGGCAGCGGCAGTTTCACCAGATCGGGGCGGAGGTGTTCGGCGAGCCCTCCCCCCGGGTGGATGCGGAAGTCCTGGGTATGGTCCTCGATTACCTGGGGTCCCTGCATGTCCGGGACGTGAAGCTGCTGCTGAACTCGGTGGGGGACGAGGCCTGCCGGCCCGCCTACCGGGAGGTGCTCCGTGCCTTCCTGGAGCCGCGGCTCGACCACCTCTGCGGGGATTGTCGCCGACGCTACGCCGACAACCCCCTGCGCGTCCTGGACTGCAAGGTCGAGGCGGATCAGGAGATCCTCTCGGCGGCCCCGTTGCTGCGGGACCATCTCTGCGAAGCCTGCGCCGCCCACGACGCCGGGGTGCGGCAGGGGCTCCGGGATCTCGGCATCTCGTGGGAGGAGGCCCCTCGCCTGGTCCGGGGCCTGGACTACTATGTGCGGACGGCCTTCGAGGTCACCGGCGGCGGGCTCGGCGCCCAGGACGCCGTCCTCGGCGGGGGGCGGTACGACGGCCTGGTGCGGGATCTGGGTGGCCCGGACGTCTCGGGATTCGGCTTTGCGCTGGGTTTGGAGCGCCTGATCCTGCTCATCCCGGAGGACCATCCGGATCTCCGGCCGGCCGGCGTCGACCTGTTCCTGGTGGCGATGGGGGAGGCGGCCCACGGGAGGGTCTTCGCCCTGGCGCGGCGCCTGCGAGCCGCCGGATTCTCCGTCCGGCATGATTTCCGGCCGCGTTCCCTCGGGCCGCAGATGAAGCGGGCGGACCGGCTGGGAGCCCGGCTGGCGCTGATCCTCGGCGAGGAGGAGCTGGCCCGGGAGGCCTGTGTCCTGAAGCGGATGGCGGATGCGAGCCAGGAGGAGGTCCGGCTCGCGGACCTGGAGACGGCGATCGCGCGGCTGCTGGCCCCGCGAGGGAGGATGGAGTGATGCGGGACGACGTCCGGAGGCGGACCGACGGATGCGGTGACCTGCGGGGCTCCGACGTGGGCCGGGAGGTGCGCCTCTGCGGATGGGTGCACCGGCGCCGCGACCATGGCGGGCTGATCTTCATCGATCTGCGGGATCGGTCGGGTCCCGTGCAGGTGGTGTTCCATCCGGACGCCGCGGCGGCGGCGCACGAGGCGGCGGGTGCGCTGCGGGCGGAGTTCGTCGTGGCGGTGCGGGGTGAGGTGCTGGCGCGCAGCGCGGAGAATCGCAATCCGAACCTCGCCACCGGCGAGGTGGAGGTCCGCGCCCTGGAGCTCGAGGTGCTCAACCCCTGCAGCCCGCTTCCGGTCACCCTCGAGGACCTGGAGTCCTGCGGTGAGGAACTGCGGCTACGCTGGCGCTACCTGGACCTGCGGCGCCCGGTCATGCAGGAGAAGCTCGCGCTGCGGCACCGGATCACCCTCGCGGTCCGGAACTACCTGGACGCGGCCGCGTTCTACGAGCTCGAGACCCCGATCCTGACCAAGTCGACGCCGGAGGGAGCCCGGGATTATCTGGTGCCGAGCCGGGTGCATCCCGGCAGCTTCTTCGCCCTGCCGCAGTCGCCGCAGATCTTCAAGCAGATCTTCATGATCAGCGGCTTCGAGCGCTACTTCCAGATTGCCCGGTGCTTCAGGGACGAGGACCTGCGCGCGGATCGGCAGCCGGAGTTCACGCAGATCGACATCGAGATGTCCTTCGTGAGCCCCGAGGACATCTACGAGGTCGTCGAGGGGATGATGGCGCGGGCCTTCGAGGCGGCGGGGCGGTCCTGGCCCGCACGGGTGCCGCGCATGTCCTATGACGAGGCGATGCTCCGCTACGGCACCGATCGCCCGGACCTGCGCTTCGAAGTGCCGATCGGCGACGTCTCGACGCTCGTGGCCGACACGCCGTTCCAGCGCTTCGCCGCTGCCGTCGCCGAGGGCAAGGTGGTCCGCGGTCTGGTCGCTCCCGGCGGGGCGGGGATGCCGCGGCGGGAGCTGGATGAGCTGACCGAACTCGCCAAGGCGCAGGGTGCGGGCGGCCTGGTGTGGATCAAGATGGGGGAGGGCGGCCTCAGCTCGCCGGTCCTCAAGCACCTCGGTGAGGATCTGTGCCGCAAGGTCGTCGAGTCCCTCGGCGGCGGGCAGGGGGACCTGGCGCTCCTGGTGGCGGATACCGCCCGGGTCGCCGCGGCGGCGCTGGGGGCGTTGCGTCTCCAGGTCGCCCGGCGCCTCGACCTGGTGGACCGGGGACGCGATGCCCTGCTCTGGGTGGAGGACTTCCCGCTGTTCGAGTACGACGACGGGGAGGAGCGCTGGACCTCCATCCACCATCCCTTTACCAGCCCGCGGCCGTCCGACGTCCCACGGATCGAATCCGATCCGGGACGCGTCCGCGGCCAGGCCTACGACCTGGTAATGAACGGGTGGGAGCTCGGCGGGGGCAGCATCCGTATCCATCAGGCCGACCTGCAGCGGCGCGTGTTCCGGCGCCTCGGGCTGTCGGAGGCCGAGATCGACTCCAAGTTCGGGTTCTTCATCGGCGCCCTGGCCCACGGTGCGCCGCCCCACGGGGGGATCGCGCTGGGCCTGGACCGGATCGCCGCCCTGCTGACCGGGTCCACCTCGCTCCGGGACGTGATCGCGTTCCCCAAGACGACGTCCAGCACCGATCTGATGACCGGCTCCCCCTCGGCGGTGGGGGAGGCGCAGCTCCGCGAGCTGGGCATCGGGCTGCGCCCGGACGGCGGGGGGGCAGGGCAGGGCGCTTGACAGCGATCGGGACCTATGCTAATTTCTCGAAGCCTTGATATTACATAGGTTTAAGGAGCTCAGGTCGGTGGTGCGGCGCGGGGGGAGGGGTCGAGTACACCCTCTCGCGACGTTCCTCGTGCAGGCCGTCGTGCTCCCGGTCTGTCTCGTGGGCTGCGCGCCTCGGGGGCCGGCGGCCCTCGACGAGGCCCGGGCGGCGCTGGAGGCCGCCTGGCGGGCCTGTGCGACGGAGTACGCGCCGGAGCCCTTCGAACGCGCCCAGCAGGGGCTGGAGGCCCTCGAGGCCGAGGTCGCCGCCCGCCGGGGGCCGGCGGCCCGGGCCGCGGGGAAAGAGACGATCCGGTGGTCCCGGGAGGCCGAGAGGGAGGCGCGCCGCCAGGTCGCGGTGGCCCGGGCGGAGGCCCAGGTCGCCATCGACGAGGCGGAGGAAGCCCTGGCCAAGGCGCGGGCCGCGGGACGCGCCCCCGGGGCCGGCGAGGTCGAGACGGCCGCCGACAGGCTGCGGCAGGCCCAGCATGTCCTCCATGCCAGCCAATGCAACTACCGCAGGGCGCGTGCTCTCGCCCTGGAGGCGATCAGCCTGGCCAGCAGCGCCGATGCCGAGACGGTGGCAGTCCGGCTCCGCTAGCCGGCGCTCAGGAACACACCATCACCCGCAGCCGCAAAGACCAGCCGCGACGGGAGGACGGCGGGAGGCCCCGCGGTCCGGAGGCCCGGGAGTCCGCCGTGGTGCGGCAGCTGACCCTGGGGGAACGCGGGCTGGAGGCGCTCTACGGGAGCTTCGACCGGAATCTCAAGCGGCTGGAGCAGGCGTTCGGGCTGCGCATCGCCGCCCGGGGGCGGGAGGTGACCCTGGAGGGCGCTCCGGCCGCCGTGCAGATGGCCGAGACCGTACTCTCGCAGCTCTCCCGCCTGGCGGATACGGGGTATTCCCTTCGCGAGGGGGACGTGGCCACGGCGGTGCGGGTCCTCCGGGGGGAGCCGGGCGCCTCGCTGCGCGAGCACTTCACCCAGGGCCGGGTGGTCCCGTCCGGCCGCAAGCAGGTTTTCCCGAAAAGCCGCAACCAGCGCAGCTACGTGGAGATGATCCGCCAGAAGGACCTGGTGTTCGCCATCGGACCGGCGGGGACCGGAAAGACCTACCTTGCGGTCGCCATGGCCTTGTCCTACCTTTCGGAGAAGCGGGTGGAGCGGATCATCCTGGTCCGGCCCGCCGTCGAGGCCGGGGAGAAGCTCGGGTTCCTGCCGGGGGACCTGGTCGCCAAGGTGGACCCGTACCTGCGGCCGCTCTACGATGCCATCTTCGACCTCAGCGAGAAGGTGCAGGCGGACGCGCTGCTCTCCGGCGGGATCATCGAGGTGGCGCCCCTGGCCTTCATGCGCGGGCGGACGCTCAACGACTGCTTCGTGATCCTGGACGAGGCACAGAACGTCACCCGCGAGCAGATGAAGATGTTCCTCACCCGCTGTGGTTTCAACTCCAAGGCCGTGGTCACCGGCGACATCACGCAGATCGATCTCCCCGCCGGGAAGCCGTCGGGGCTCGTCGAGGTGCAACATATCCTGTCGTCCATCGAGGGGATCGGCTTCGTGTACTTCGACGAGCGGGACGTCGTCCGTCATCCTCTGGTACAGTCGATCATCAAGGCGTACGAGGCCTACCAGAACGGCGATGAGTAGAATTCGGTCCTTCGCGCAGGCGGTGGCATGAGCGACCGACCCAAGGCGGAGCCGGCCAAGCCGCGCCCTCCCCGGGAGGAGGGGCCCGGCCGAGTCGCGCGGCGGATGCAGTCCTCCCTGCAGCGGGGGATGGACGCGGTGCTGGGAAGCGCCTGGACCACGGGCGGCGCCTTCGTGCTCGCCT
>JASFRI010000258.1:0-6234 GCA_050115015.1 Acidobacteriota bacterium | reverse complement strand
GTACCGCAGCCCACCCCGCCAGCCCGAGGTCCGGAGCACGACGAGCCCGGCGATGGCGACCAGCAGCACGTGGACCGGCTTGGCGAGGAAGGCGAGACCCGCGGCGATCCCGGCGGCCAGGGGGCGGCCGTCGAGCAGGAAGAGCAGGGCGAGGAGGCCGGGGATCGCGGCGAAGGCGTCCGGCGAGTAGTTGTAGGCATAGGTGACGACGAAGGTCATCAGGAAGGTGATCGCCGTCGCCAGGGCCGCCACCGGGGGCGATGCCCCGCGCAGGGCGATCCGGTGGGTGAGGCCCGCCAGCAGCATGAGGACGGCGACGTTGAAGATCAGCAGTCCCTTCACGCCGAACACCAGGAGGAAGGGAACGGACACGGCCGACATGAGGACGGGGTGCTTGGGCCGCCACTCCCCGTCGGCCCCGACGCTCACCTGGCCGGCGTGGACCTCGGCGCCGCCCTGGATGTTGTTCTGGATCCGCAGGTCGCCGTCGGCGATGAGCGACACCGCCGCCGCGGCATAGTAGGGGCAGTCGCCGAACAGGAACGTGTGGGGCTCGTAGCTTCGCCAGGCGATGAAGGTGCACACCAACCCGCACGTCAGGGCCGTCCACAGCGTCAGCCCCCAGCCCCGTCGTCGCTCGAGATCGCCCGCGCTCAAGGTCTCCCCCGGCCGGCCCACGGCCGGCAGGCAGTTCTTACTCTAGGGCCCGGCGTCGCCGAAAGCCATACGTCGTGTACAATGGATGCCGTTCCGACCGCGGAGCGGGCGGATCCGGAGGTAGCGATGCGAGGACCCATCCTGCTGATCAGCAACTCCACGCTCCACGGCAGCGGCTACCTGGACCACTGCGAGGGGGAGATCCAGGCCCACCTGGAGGGCCGGAGGAGCGTCCTTTTCGTCCCCTACGCCCTGCAGGACCTGGCGGCGTACGCCGGGACCGCCCGCGAGCGCTTCGCCAGGATGGACCTGCGCCTGGACTCGGTCCACGAGACCGATGACCCGCGCCGTGCGGTCGAGGAGGCCGAGGCGATCTTCATCGGGGGGGGAAACACGTTCCGCCTGCTGGCCCGGCTCTACGAGGTCGGCCTGCTCGAGCCGATCCGGCGCCGCGTCGGGGAGGGCATGCCGTACATCGGCTCCAGCGCCGGCTCCAACGTGGCCTGCCCGACGATCAAGACCACGAACGACATGCCCATCGTGCAGCCGCCGGGGTTCGAGGCCCTCGGCCTCGTGCCGTTCAACGTGAACTGCCACTACCTGGACCCCGACCCGGGATCGACCCACAAGGGGGAGACCCGCGAGCAGCGCATCCGCGAGTTCCACGAGATGAACGAGCCCGCGGTGGTGGGGCTCCGGGAGGGAGCGATCCTCCGGGTCGCCCCGCCGGCGGTGGAGCTCGGCGGCCGGAACGGCGGCCGGCTGTTCCGGCGCGGCGCCGAGCCACGGGAGCTGCAAACCGGCGACCGGCTCGACGATCTGCTCGTCTGAGGACGTCCGGCCGGCGGGCAGCGGTGCGGGGAGGGAGGGTGCATGGGCGACCCCTCGAGCGCCAGACGCATCTATACCGTGGGTCACTCCAACCGGACCCCCGAGGAGCTGCTGGAGGTCCTGGCGCCGGCGGGCATCCGCACGCTCGTCGACGTGCGGCGCTATCCCTCGAGCCGCCGCCACCCCCATTTCAACCGCGGCGAGTTCCGGGGGTTCCTGCTGCGGCACGGCATCATCTACCACCACCTGGGGCAGCAGCTCGGGGGGATGCTCGACGGGAGCTACGAGACCTACATGGCGACCGAGCCCTTCCGGCAGGGGCTCCAGCTCCTCGAGGAGCTGGCGGACTCGTCGACCACGACGGTCCTCTGTGCCGAGCGGGAGCCCCGCGACTGCCACCGGGCACACATCGCCGACGCGCTCCGGGATCGCGGCTGGCGGGTCACCCACCTCCTGGACCCGGGCGAGCACCGGGAGCACCGGCCCTCCGGCCCGCAGCGCCGCCTCTTCTAGCCCGCATGATTCATGAGGGGCAGGTCGACCGGTCTCGATCCGGGCCCCAGTCCGGAAGATCTGCGGAAACCGACGAAGAATGAGAGGCTGCGGGATGTCAGAGGTGCCTCGGGGATGGCCGACCGAGGCGGGCAGCCGCAGGCGGGTGAGGGACCCGTCAAGGCCGGCCAACGCAGGTCGGGCGTTCCCGAGGAGTCTCTGGGGCCTGCCCCTCATGGATCATGCGGGCCAACCTGCCAAAAGGGGCTCAGTGTCCCCCGCTCCCCTCGTAGTTCTTCTCGCCGGCGGGGATGGCGACGTCCAGGACGTTCTCCTGCGGCGGCACCGGGCAGTTCCAGTGCGGGTTGTAGGCGCAGTTGGGGCTCCCGGCCATGTTGAAGTCGAGGATCCAGCGTCCCTCGTCGTCCACCTCGAGGCCCGCATAGCGTCCGACGGGGTAGGTCTCCCGGCCCGCGGTGGCGTCCCGGAAGGGGATGAAGAAGGCGTCCGGGTCCGACGGATCGGCCCTCTCGTACAGGTAGACCGAGAGCGAGCGCTCCTGGCCCTCGACCGGAAACCGCACGCGGCCGTAGCGCAGGAACGTCTTGAACAGGCCTGCGGTGGTCGCCATGCGGGTCGGCGTCGCCTCGGGGTAGGGCTGGACCTCGACCACGAAGCGATAGGCCGGGTCGGGGGGAAACCACGCGTAGCCGGCGAAGGCGCGCTGGTCCGGAGCCTGCGGATCGTGGACCAGGATGCGGCCCCGATCCTCCTGCCGGGACAGGCCCAGGCGGAAGCGTCCCAGCGGGACCACGTCCTCCGCGGCGCGCTCCCCCTCCGCGTCCTCGATCCGGAACCCCTCCGCGGTGTAGCGCAGCGTCACCCTCGGGTCGCAGTCGCCCTCGGGATCGAACGAGGGCTCCTCACCGCAGGCAGCCACGACGACCTGCTCCCCGACGGGGATCATCCGGACGTCCACCGGCGTGAAGGGCGTCGTCTCGCCGTCCCGCGTCCGCACGTCCTGCGCCTCGCGCTGCTGGAGGATGCGCTCCGCGTACCCCGGGTCGGCGGGACCGCCGCACATCCCCAGGACCAGCGCTCCCACCGCCCACCATCGTCGCAGCCCCATGTTCCCTCCTCTTCCCTCTCGAAAAGCGGTTTCGAGCCGAAGGGGGCATCGCGTTCGCCGCGTCTCCTCCCCCGAGCGTCCGCGGGGATCTTCGGGACCACTTCTAGTCCGTCCCGACTTCCCGGGCAAGGGGTGTCCCTGGATGCGCCGGCGGAGGTTGCGATACGGTATGCTCACTCCGGACTCCGGGAAGACCCAGTGAACCGCGCATCCATCCAGCAGGCCGCCGTTCTCCTCCTCCTGGCGGTGGGGCTGGTGCGCTGTGACTCCGCGTCGACGCCCCGGGCGGCCAACCCCGCGGAGGACGCCGGCACGGCACCGGAGGACGCCATCCCCGTGGAGGTGGACCGGGTGCGCCGGGAGAGCCTGTCGCAGCTCTACGCCACCAGCGCCACGCTCCGTGCCGAGCGGCGCGCCGTCGTGACCGCACGCACCGCCGGCGTCGTCCGCCGCCTGCCCGTGGAGGAGGGCGATCGCGTGGAGAAGGGCCAGGCTCTCGCCCACCTGGAGGACGACGAGCAGCAGATCGCCTACGATCGCGCCCGCACCACCCTCGAGATCCGCCAGCGGGAGCTGGAGCGCTCCGAGAGCCTGAACCGGGAGGGCATGGTGGCCGACGAGGCGGTGGAGGTCCTGCGCCGGGAGACCGCCGATGCCGCCCATGCCGCGGAGCTGGCCGAGCTCAACCTCTCGAGGACGGTGATCCGGGCCCCCTTCGCCGGCATCCTGGTCCTCCGGTACCTCGACGTCGGGGCCACCGTCTCGGACGGCACCCCGATCTTCGACATCGCCGACACGGAGCCCCTCTACGCGGACATCAACGTGCCGGAACGACATGCCGTGAAGCTACGGCCGGGCACCGCCGTGCGCGTGTGGGTGGATGCGGTCGACGAGGAGATCCAGGCGCGGATCGAGCGCATCGCCCCGGCCGTGGATCCGGGCACCGGCACCGTCAAGGTCACCGTGGCGGTCCCGGGGGCGCCGTCGATCCGGCCCGGGTCCTTCGTGCGGGTCGACATCGTGACCGACACCCACGAGAACGCGCTGGTGGTCCCCCGGCCCGCGCTGGTGGCCGAGGGGAGCCGGTGGCTGCTCTACCGGGTCCCCGAGGGGAAGGACCGGGTGGAGGAGCTCCACGTGCGGCTGGGCTTCGAGGAGGGGGACCGGGTCGAGATCGCCGAGGTGCTGGACGGGCACGGGCCGCTGCAGCCGGGGGCCTCGATCGTCGTGGTGGGCGCTCCGGCGCTGGCCGACGACGCACGGATCGCGCTTCCCTCCCCCTGACCCGACGCGGCGTGGAGGGGAGGAACGCCGCGAACCCGAAGGGCTGCCGAGGCCCGGCACGGGGAAGGCGACGCGCTCGGATTCCTCCCCTCCAATATTGCCATAATAGCATATTTCCTCGAAACCCCGCCCATTTTTTGCTTTCTGACCATTTCGCAGGCCGGGAGCGGGTTCCCGCCCGCTCGCGCGCCCCCGGTGCGGTATCCTGGGCGCGATCCGGTTCCGCTGGAGGAGCACGTCCTGTCCCTTCCCGCCCTGTCCGTCCGCCGCCCGATCACGACCCTGATGGGCGCCCTCGCCGTTGCGATCTTCGGCGTGCTCTCGGCCATGCGGCTCCCCGTGGACCTCCTGCCCGACCTCTCCTACCCCACGCTGACCATCCAGACGGTCTATCCCGACGCCGCCCCGGTGTCCGTGGAGCAGTTCGTCACCCGGCCCGTGGAGGAGGCGGTCGGGGTGACCGCCGGGGTCCGGGAGATGCGCTCGGTGTCGCGCCCCGGCATCTCCGAGGTGATCCTCGAGTTCGACTGGGCCCGTAAGATGGAGTTCGCCGCCCTGGACGTCCGGGAGAAGCTCGGCCTGGTGCAGCTCCCCCGCGAGGCGGAGCCCCCCCGGGTCCTGCGCTACGACCCGTCGCTGGATCCCATCGTCCGCCTGGCGCTGGCGGGGGATCGTCCCCTCGGCGATCTGCGCCAGCTGGCGGAGCGCTGGCTCAAGCCCCGGATCGAGGCGATCGCCGGAGTCGCCGCCGTCAAGGTCCGCGGCGGGATGTCCCCGGAGATCCAGGTGGAGGCCGACGAGGAGCGCCTCGCCGCCTTCGGGCTGACCCTGGGGGACCTCGCCCAGGCCCTGCAGTCGGAGAACGTGAACCAGCCCGGGGGCACCCTCCGGGACTTCAACGCCGTCTACCTCGTGAGGACGCTCCACGAGTTCGAGGACCTCGACCAGCTCCGGCGGACGGTGATCCGCGAGTCCGGGGGCCGGCGTGTGCGTGTGGACGACGTGGCCCGGGTGGTCCGGGGCCACCGGGACCGCGACGAGATCACCCGGCGCGCCGGCGAGGAGGTGGTGGAGCTCTCGCTCCACCGGGAAGGGTCGGCGAACACCGTCGCCGTGGCGGAGGCGATCCGCGCCGGCCTCGCGCCCCTGAGGGAGGAGCTTCCGGCGGACCTCGAGCTCGTGCTGCTGGACGACCAGTCCCGCTACATCGCCGATGCCATCGGGCAGGTCTGGTCGGCGGCGCTGCTCGGCGGCGCGCTGGCGATCCTGGTGCTGTACTTCTTCCTGAGGGACCCCGCCTCGACGGCCATCATCGCGGTCTCCATCCCCGCCTCGATCGCGGCGACGTTCCTGCCGATGCGGCAGTTCGGCGTCACCCTGAACATCATGTCGCTGGGAGGGCTCGCCCTCGGCGTCGGGATGCTGGTGGACAACTCCATCGTCGTGCTGGAGGCCATCGACCGTCATCGCCGCTCCGGTGCCTCGCGGCGGGACGCCGCGGTCCGGGGCGCCGGGGAGGTCGCCGGGGCGGTCACGGCGTCCACGCTGACCACCGTCTGTGTCTTCTTCCCCATCGTGTTCGTGCGCGGCATCGCCGGCCAGCTGTTCTTCGACCAGGCGATCACCGTCTGCTTCTCGCTGCTGGCCTCGCTGGTCGTGTCCCTGACGCTGATCCCCTCGCTGGCGGCGGTGGATCTCTCCCCCTCCCGGCTCCGGGCCGGTCCGACCCTCTACCGGTGGGATCAGGCCGGCGGGGCGCCCCGACCGTCGCTGGCGGCGCGGGTGCTGGAGACGGCCCGCCACGCGGGGAGGAGGCCCTGGGTCCTCGCCCGGCTGCCCCT
>JASFRI010000257.1:0-6236 GCA_050115015.1 Acidobacteriota bacterium | reverse complement strand
GCCGACGCCTCACCAGCCGCATCGCCTTCGGAGCCCTGCTGGGCCTGGGGGGCCTGGCCCTGCTGGCCTCGCTGCCCGGGTGGCTCCGCCCGGCGGTGCAGCGGACCCGGATCCGCGTCGCCGCCGTCGAGAGGGGCCGGCTCGAGGCCACGGTGGAGGCCTCGGGGACCGTCCGCCCGGTGTTCGAGAAGGTGCTAACGAGCCCGATCGACACCCGGGTGCTCCGGGTGCTGCGGCGGCCGGGCGAGGAGGTCCGGGCCGGGGACCCCCTCCTCGAGCTCGACACCGCCACCTCCCGCCTCGACCTGGAGAGGCTGCAGGAGCGGCTGGCGCAGAAGCGCAACGAGCAGGAGCAGGTCCGCCTGGCACTGGAGAAGACCCTGGCGGACCTGGAGTCCCGGGTCCAGACCGGGCGGCTCGACGTGGAGATCCTGCAGTACCGGGTGGAGCAGCAGCGGGTGCTGCGTGCCCAGGGCCTGATCGCCGAGGCGGCGCTCCGCGAGGTGGAGGTCGAGGCCCGCAAGGCCGCCATCGTCCTGGCCCAGACCGAGGACGCGGTGGAGACGGAGAGGCGCTCGGCGGAGGCACGCCTCGCCGGCCTCGCCCTGGACATCGGCATCCTGGAGAAGGAGCGGGTCGAGGCGGCGCGGCTCCTCGAGAGGGCCACGGCCCGGGCGGAGAGCTCGGGGGTGCTCACCTGGATCGTCGAGGAGGAGGGCGCCGCGATCCGCACCGGGGACGTGCTCGCCCGGGTCGCCGACCTCGACACGTTCCGGGTCGAGGGCAGCGTCTCCGACATCCACGCCCCCCGCCTACGGCCGGGCCTCCCCGTCCGGGTGAGGCTGGACGACGTCGTCCTGCCGGGACGCCTGGACTCCATCGACCCGACCATCGATCGCGGGGTCGTGCGGTTCCACGTCTCGCTGGACCAGCCGGATCACGCCATCCTGCGGAACAACCTCACGGTGGACCTGCTGGTGGTGGTCCAGGCGCGGGACGACGTCCTGAAGGTGCGGAAGTTCCCCTACGGCAGGGGAAGCACCGTGGAGCCGGTGTTCGTCGTGCGGGGAGACCGCGCGGTCCGCACCGAGGTCCGCCTCGGGCTATCGGGCTACGAGGAGTTCGAGGTGCTCGACGGACTGCGCGAGGGGGACCGCGTGATCGTCTCCGACATGAGCGACTACCTGCACTTGGATTCCATCGAGATCCGATAGCGCGAGGAGAGCATCAGCATGGATGACATGAACGGCGACATGATCCGGATGGAAGACGTCAGCAAGGTCTACCGCACGGAACGGATCGAGACCACGGCGCTGGAGAGCGTCAACCTGACCATCCGGAGGGGAGAGCTCGTCTCGGTGATGGGCCCGTCCGGGTGCGGCAAGAGCACCCTGCTGAACCTGATCGGGCTGCTGGATCGCCCCTCCCGCGGCCGGGTGCACCTGGACGGCGCGCCGATCCATGCGTACCGCGACCGGGAGGTGGCCGGCCTGCGCAACGAGAAGCTCGGGTTCATCTTCCAGAGCTTCCACCTCATCCCGGACCTCACCGTGCTGGACAACGTCGAGATCCCCCTCCTGTACCGCCGGCTCACGGGAAAGGAGCGCCGCCGGATGGCCCTTGCGGCCCTGGACCGCGTGGGGCTCGGCTCGCGGGTACACCATTTCCCCTCGCAGCTCAGCGGCGGGCAGCAGCAGCGGGTGGCCATCGCCAGGGCCGTGGTCGGCAGGCCCCGGATCCTGCTGGCGGACGAGCCCACGGGGAACCTGGACAGCCACATGGGCCAGGAGATCATGGGGATCCTCAAGGACCTCAACCAGGCCGACGGGACCACCGTGGTCATGGTCACCCACGATCCCGAGCTCGCCGGGGAGACGGATCGCACGCTCCGCCTCTTCGACGGCCGCCAGGTCCAGTGAGGTGACGACGCCATGCTGAGGAGCTACCTGAAGATCGCCTGGAAGGTCCTTCTGCGGCGGAAGTTCTTCACCTTCATCAGCCTGTTCGGGATCTCCTTCACCCTGCTGGTGCTGATGCTGGTGACCGCGGTGATGGACCACCTGTTCGCGCCCCATGCGGTGGACCCGCGCTCCGGACGCAGCCTCTACGTGACGAACATGGTCCTGTCGGGCCCGCAGGTGAGCCGCGGCGCAGCGGCGGGCTACGGCTTCCTGGACCGCTGGATCCGGACGTTGCCGGACGTGGAGCGCGTCGCGGTGGCCGGGATGCCGGACCGGATCCCCGTGTATCACGAGGGCCGCAAGATCGTCGCCTTCCTGAAGCGCACCGACGCGGCGTTCTGGCAGGTGATGGACTACGACTTCGTCGAGGGTGGTCCCTTCGGCGAGGAGGACGACCGGAACGGGAACCGGGTCGTGGTCATCAACGAGACCACCCGCCGGCGCTTCTTCGGGGAGGGGCCGGCCCTGGGCCGGACGATCCCTCTCGAGGGCTCGTCCTTCCGCGTCGTGGGGGTCGTCCGCGATGTTCCGATGGTGCGCCTCATGGCCTTCTCGGAGATCTGGGCCCCGATCGGCACCATCAAGGGGGATACCTACCGGAGGGAGCTGGTCGGGAACTTCGTGGGGATCATCGTCGCGAAGGACCGTGCGGACTTCCCGGCCATCAAGGCGGAGGTGGACGCGCGCCTGCGGCGCGTCGAGTTCCCGGACCGGCAGTTCGACACGCTCCAGGGCGGTGCCGACACCCTGTTCGAGTCGTGGGCGAGGGCCATGTTCGGCCAGGAGACCGGCGGGGAGAGGGCCGCATGGCTCCGCGGGCTGATCCTCCTGGGGATGCTCCTGTTCATGCTGCTGCCGACGCTGAACCTCATCAACATCAACCTGAGCCGCATCCTGGAGCGTGCGCCGGAGATCGGCGTGCGCAAGGCCTTCGGCGCCTCGTCCGGGACGCTGGTGGGGCAGTTCATCACCGAGAACGTGATCCTGACCCTGGTGGGAGGGACCCTGGGCCTCGCCCTCTCGTGGGTCGCGCTGGCGGCGGTCAGCGCCAGCGGGATCATCCCGTATGCGGAGCTCGGCCTGAACCTGCGCATCTTCCTCTACGGCCTGCTGCTCGCGACCGTCTTCGGCGTGCTCTCGGGCGTCTATCCCGCCTGGCGGATGTCCCGCCTGCATCCCGCCCAGGCGCTCAGCGGGAGGTCCGCATGATCCGGCACCTGCTCAAGATCGTCTGGCACCGGAAGCGGATGAACGCCCTCCTCATCGTGGAGATCTTCGTCTCCTTCCTGGTGGTGTTCGCGGTGGCGAGCTCGGCCATCCTGCTCGTCGACAACTACCGCCGGCCCACCGGTTTCCGACACGAGAACGTCTGGAGCGTCCGCATCGACGTCGGCCAGCGCAGCGACGACACCTGGAGCGCCGAGCAGGTGGAGACCTTTGCGCGCCTCCTCGACGAGGCGCGGGCCATCGACGGGGTGGAGCGGGTCGCCGGAGCCAGCGACGTCCCCTACGACGGCAGCACCTCGAGGCTGGGGCAGGAGGTGGACGGCCGCAACCTGATGATGCAGGTCACCTGGGTGACCGACGACTTCGGGGACGTCATGGGCCTGGATCTCGAGGCGGGACGGTTCTTCCAGGAGGACGATGCGGCCCGCTCCTGGGTGCCGGTGGTGGTGAACCGTCTCCTGGCCCGGGACCTGTTCGGGGAGGAGGACCCGGTCGGGCAGCGCCTGCCGTGGCAGGTTTCCGGCCGCGAGGCCCGGGTGGTCGGGGTGCTGGCGGCGTACCGCAAGTCCGGCGAGTTCTCCGCTCCCGTCCCCTACCTGCTGGAGCGAGTCGAGCTCCGCGATCCGGACAGCCGCCCGCCGCGCAGCCTCGTCCTCCGGATGCGGCCCGGCACGGACCCGCGCCGCGAGGAGGAGATCGTCGACCGGCTGCAGGCGGTGGCCCGGTCCTACAACTTCGAGGTCCGGCGGGTGGGCGAGATGCGGGAGACCTACCATCGGCTCAACCTGGCGCCGGTCCTCGGGGGGGGGCTCGTCGCCGGCTTCCTGATGCTCATGGTGGGCCTCGGGCTGATCGGTGTCCTGTGGCAGAATGTGACCCAGCGGACGGGCGAGATCGGCCTGCGCCGCGCCACCGGCGCCCGGGGCGGCCAGATCCGGGCGCAGATCCTCGGGGAGCTCTGGATCCTGACGGCCCTGGGGCTGGCCCTGGGCATCGTCCTGCTGGTGCAGTTGCCGTTGCTGGATCTGGTCGGCTTCTTCCCCGCGCCGGTGTTCGTCGCGGGGATCCTGCTGGCGAGCGGGGTGATCCTCTTGCTGGCCACCCTGAGCGGCCTGTATCCCTCCTGGCTGGCCACGCGGGTGCAGCCCGCCGCGGCCCTTCACTACGAGTAGGCGGGATGATCCTCATCGTCGACGACGACCCTTCCGTGGTGGCCTCGCTGGAGCTGCTCCTGAAGCAGCACGGCCAGCCCTCGGAGAGCGCGGTGGACCCCCGGGGGGCCCTGGAGCGGCTGGAGCGTCGGCGCTACGACCTCGTCCTGCAGGACATGAACTTCTCCCGGTCCACCACCGGGGAGGAAGGTCTCGAGCTGCTGGCCCGCGCCAGGGCCCTTCGTCCGGACGTTCCCGTGATCCTGATGACCGCCTGGGGCTCCATCGCGCTTGCGGTGGAGGGGATCAAGCGGGGGGCGGCGGACTTCATCACGAAGCCGTGGACGAACGCCCAGCTCCTCCAGGCGGTCGAGACGGCGCTTAGCCTTGCCGACGCCCGGCGTGAGATGCCGCGGGCGAGTCCGCCGACCCGGCGGGAGCTCGAGGCCAGGCTCGACCTCCACGGTCTGGTGGGAGAGGATCCGCAGTTCCTGCGCATCCTCGAGGTGATTGGCCGGGTCGCGCCGACGGATGCGTCGGTGCTGATCACCGGTGAGAGCGGCACGGGCAAGGAGCTCGTCGCGGACGCGATCCATCGCAACAGCCGCCGTGCGGGACGCCCCTTCGTCAAGGTGAACCTGGGAGGGATCGCCTCCACGCTGTTCGAGAGCGAGATGTTCGGGCACGTCCGGGGGGCCTTCACCGACGCCCGGGTCGATCGCAAGGGCCGCTTCGAGGTGGCGGACGGCGGTACGATCTTCCTCGACGAGATCGGGGACCTGGACCCGTCCTCCCAGGTGAAGCTCCTGCGGGTGCTACAGGATCGCACCTACGAGGTTCTCGGGTCCAGCCGGCCACGGTCGGTGGACGTCCGGGTGATCTCGGCCACGAACCGGGATCTCGCCGAGGCGGTGGATCAGGGACGTTTCCGGGAGGACCTGCTGTACCGGCTGAACCTGATCACCGTGCGGCTTCCGGCCCTCCGGGAGCGTCCGGAGGACATCCCGCGGCTCGCCGGTCACTTCCTGCAGGGCCTGGCGCGGGTCTACCGCCGGACGGCACCGCGCCTGGAGGAAGGCGCCCTCGACTGGCTCCGGGCCCGGCCGTGGCCCGGCAACGTGCGGCAGCTGCGCCAGACCCTCGAGCGGGCGGTGCTCATCCAGGAGGGGGATCGGCTCGGGGTCGAGGACCTGCTCGCCCTGGAGGGGCTGGACGGCGAGGGGGGCGGGCGCTCCGCCCCGCTGCCGGCGGTCGGGGCGATGACCCTCGAGGAGATGGAGCGCGCGATGATCACCAAGTGCGTGCGTCACTACGAGGGGAATCTCTCCCGGGTCGCGGAGGCGCTGGGTCTCAGCCGCCCCTCCCTCTATCGCCGGTTGAAGAAGTACGGCATCGACGTCGAGGTCTCGTGACCCGGAGCGCCGCACCGCTCCGATGAGCCGCCGGATCAGCCTGCGGTTCAAGATCTTCGCCCACCTCCTCGCGGTCCACGGGATCCTGGCCGCCATCGCGGTGATCGTCCTGCTGGAGAACCGCGTCTGGCTGCTGGTGGTGGAGCTGCTGTTCGCGGCCTCGCTGGCCTCGGGATACCTGCTGATGCGGGCGTTCTTCGTCCCCCTCGACCTGATTCGCACGGGGGCGGAGCTCATCGACGAGCAGGACTTCACCTCCCACTTCCGGGAGGTGGGACAGCCGGAGATGGACGAGCTGATCCGGATCTACAACCGGATGATCGACCGCCTCCGGCTGGAGCGGCTGCGTCTCGAGGAGCAGGCGGTCCTGCTCGACCAGGTGTTCCGCGTGACGCCGGCGGGGATGATCACCCTGGGCTTCGACGGGGAGATCGCCAGCCTGAACCCCGCCGCCTCCGCGCTCCTGGGGCTCCCGGCCGCCGAGG
>JASFRI010000256.1:0-6242 GCA_050115015.1 Acidobacteriota bacterium | reverse complement strand
ATTCGACATCTGTTTCACGTCGCTGCTGAGGCGCGCGATCCGAACCCTCGACATCGCGCTTGAGGTTGTGGATCAGCTCTGGCTGCCGGTGCACAAGAGCTGGCGCCTGAACGAGCGGCACTACGGCGCCCTGCAGGGCCTCAACAAGGCCGAGACCGCCGAGAAGCACGGCCAGGATCAGGTACTGAAGTGGCGCAGGAGCTACGACATCCCCCCGCCGCCGCTGGAGCGGGACGATCCGCGGCATCCCGGCCACGACCCTCGCTACGCCGGCCTCGACCCGGCGCAGCTCCCGGCGGTGGAGTCCCTGAAGGACGTGGTCGCGCGCTTCGTGCCGTACTGGAACGAGACCATCGGCCCCGACATCCGCTCGGGCCGCAAGGTGCTCCTGTGCGCGCACGGCAACTCCCTGCGGGCCCTGGTCAAGCACCTCGACGACGTCTCCGAGGAGGAGATCGTCGGGCTGAACATCCCCACCGGCCTCCCGCTGGTGTACGAGCTGGACGAGGAGCTGTCCCCCATCAAGCACTACTACCTGGGCGACCCGGAGGAGGCGAAACGGCGCGCCGCCGCCGTGGCGAACCAGGCGAAGAAGAAGCCCGGAGATTGAGGAGGAGGAGACGATGATCGCGAAGCTGCAGGTGACGATCGATGCGTGGGCGGACGGCAGCCCGATCCCCGAGGAGCACGCCTTCGGGGTCCCCGACCCCAAGGAGCACATCGCCCTCGGGAGGAACCGGAGCCCGGCGATCCGCTGGTCGGGCGCTCCGGACGGTACCCGCTCCTTCGCCATCGTCTGCCGCGACCCCGACGTCCCCTCGAAGCCCGACGACGTCAACCAGGAGGGACGCGAGGTGCCGGCGGACCTGCCGCGGGTCGACTTCTTCCACTGGGTCCTCATGGACATCCCCGCCTCGCGCTCGTTCCTGGAGGCCGGGGCGGACTCGGACGGGGTCACCAAGGGCGGCAAGCCGATCGGGCCGACCCCGAACGGCGTTCGCGGCATCAACAACTACACCGACTGGTTCGCCGGGGCGGAGGGGATGCAGGGAGATTACGGCGGCTACGACGGCCCGTGCCCGCCCTGGAACGACAGTCTCATCCACCATTACCAATTCACCGTCTACGCCCTCGACGTGGAGGGCCTCGGTCTGGAGGGACGCTTCGGCGGACCCGAGGCCCTGGAGGCGATGAAGGGGCACGTCCTGGCGCAGGGCTCCTGGGTGGGCACGTACACGCTCAACCCCAGGCTGCGCGGATGAGCGACTGGAAGGACCGCATCGCCGACGTCACCGTCGCGATCCTCGGCGGCGGCCGCGGGCAGCGGCTCGATCCGCTCACCCGGCTCCGGAGCAAGCCGGCGGTGCCGATCGCGGGGAAGTTCCGGCTGATCGACATCCCCATCAGCAACTCGATCCACTCCGACATGCTGCGCATGTTCGTGCTGACGCAGTTCAACTCCGTCTCCCTGCACCGCCACATCGTGCGCACATATGCGTTTCACCGCTTCTCCCGGGGGTTCGTGCAGATCCTGGCGGCGCAGCAGACCCCGGACAGTCTGGGCTGGTACCAGGGAACCGCCGACGCGGTGCGGCAGAACCTCCCCATCCTCACCGAATTGCGTGGTGACCTGGTGCTGATCCTCTCCGGGGACCACATGTACCGGATGGACTACCGGAGGATGCTGCGCGACCACCTCGAGCATGACGCCGACATCACCCTGGCGGTCCTCCCCTGTTCCGCCGAGGGGATCGCCGATTTCGGCGCGGTGCGCGTGGACGGCACGGGGCGGGTGGTGGAGTTCCGGGAGAAGCCGAAGGACGCCGCCGCCCGTGCCGGCATGGAGGTCGACCCGGCGCTCCTGGCGGAGCGAGGGGTGCCGTCGGAACGTCCGTACCTAGCCTCGATGGGGATCTACCTGTTCCGCAAGCGCGTGCTGCGGGAATCCCTGGACAACGAGCTGCATGACTTCGGACACAACGTGATCCCCGGGTGCCTGGAATCAAGGAAAGTCCAGGCCCACTTCTTCAACGGCTACTGGCGGGACATCGGGACCATCCGGGCGTTCTACGACGCGCACCTGGACCTCGTGCGGCCGGACCCGCCCTTCGACTTCCACGATCCCGGATGGGCGTTCTTCACGCATCCGCGGTTCCTTCCCCCGGCGCGTCTCGACAACGTCCGTTTCTCGCGCTCGCTCCTCGCGGAGGGCTCGCGGGTGCGGGATTCGGAGATCGAGGACTCCATCGTCGGCATCCGCTCGGAGATCCGCGGCGCGACGATCCGCCGCAGCCTGGTGATGGGCCTCGACGAGCCGGAGGAGGACGCAGCGGGGCGGCCGGGGATCGGGCCGGGGACGGTGATCCAGGACGCCATCGTCGACAAGAACGCGCGTATCGGCCGGGACGTCCGGCTGGTGAACGGGTCGGGCCGGCAGGACGGTGAGGGTCCCGGCTGGGTGCTGCGGGAAGGGATCATCGTCGTGCCGAAAAACGCCGTCGTCCCCGACGGGACGGCGATCTAGGAGCCCGTCCGGGTCATGGACCTCTGTTGCGGCGATGAAGCCATGGCCCGGACGGGCTCCTAGCTCCCCCGGGACGGTCCGGATGCAACCGGGTCGGATCGCGGTCGCGCGGCGCCGGTGGCTCGGCCCCGCCGCGCTGATCCTGGCGATCCTGCCCACGCCCGGGCGGCCGGACGTCGCCCCCCCGGCTCACCTGCGGATCGTCGAGCGGGACCCGGGCCTCTACGACCTGAACTGGCGAGTTCCCCTGTCGCTGCCCCCCGGGGCGGTCCCCCGGCCCGAGCTTCCGGACCGGTGCCGGCCGCAGGGCGAGCCTCGGGTCGTGGAGGAGTCCGCCGCCAGGCGCCTCTCGCAGCGCTGGCGCTGCGACGAATCCCTCGCCGGGCGTCCCGTCGGGATGCGGTATCCGGATCCGCGCCTGACGCTGGCCACCGTGGTGCAGGTCGAGCTGATCTCCGGCGATCGATTCGCCCACGTGCTGAATCCCGGCGAGCGGTCCTGGCAGCTACCGGAGGGAACGGCGGCCCCGGACCGCCTGCGGGAGGCACGACGCGACCTCCTGGCAGGAGCGGCTCACGCCGCGGGGTCCTGGATTCACGTGGCCTTCCTGCTCGCGACGGGGGTGCTGGCCGCGGCCGGGGCCCGGGCGGCGGCGACGCCCTCGAGACGGCTGGCGTCCGTGGGGGCCGGCCCGGGCGCCCCCCTGGGTGTGGTGCGCCTGGTAACCGCCTTCTCCCTGGGACAGCTGGCCGGGGCGCCCCTGGCCGGACGCTTCCCCGCCGGGCTGGTCCCGGCGACCGCCATCGCCCTGGGTGCCGCCGCGGCGCTGCTCGCCCGGGAGGCGCTGCGCCCCGCCGCATCGAGCCGGCCCATGTCCGCCGTGGCCGCCGCGGCCGGGCTGCTCCACGGACTCGGGCTGGCCGGCGCGCTCGCGGGCGGGGCGGGGGCAACGCTCCCCGGACGGCTGATCGCGATCCTCGGGATGGACGCCGTGCACCTGGCGGGGGCGGCGGGCGTGGCGTGGCTCCTGTCACCGGCGTCGTCCAGGTTGCGCTCCCCCCTGGCCTACGCCGCCGGCTCCGGGGGGATGGCGCTGGCCGTGGGGCTCTCCCTGGGGATCGGGCTGCCGGCGCCGGCCTCCGACGTGCCCACGGGACTCCCCTGGGAGGCAACCCCGGCGGCCACCGCGCCGCCCGCCGGCATCGCCACGCCGGGATCCGGGGCGACGCTCCAGAGCTTCCTCTCCATCGAGCCGTTCGAGGTCCGGCACGAGGCCATGCTGCGCCTGGCAGGGCTGGCCCGGGAACTCGGGCTGGCTGCGGACGGGACCATCGACCCGGCGGCACAGGATGCGCTCGTGGAACGGCTGGCGTCGCTGGTGCTCGAGCGATCGAGAGTGCGTATCGACGGCCGGCCCGCCGCCGGCGTGGTGCAGCGCGCCTACTTCATGACGGTGGACCCGACCGGGGCGCTGCCGCGGCCACGGCCCATACCGGAGAGCGTCGCATCCGCCGTCGTCGGCGTGGTGATCGCCTTCCCCGTCCCGGGCATGGCCGATGCAGTCGAGCTGCGCTGGCAGCCGCCGCCCGCGGGGGTTACCGCGATCCCCGCGACGGTGATCGACCCGGAGTCGGTGCGGACGCTGACCCTATCGGCGGCCGACCCGGCGCTGGTGTGGGAGAACACCCTCTCCGAGCAGCCGATCCCCGACGTCGCCGCGGTGGAGGTCGAGCCGGTGACGGTGCGGGTCCCCTGGCTGTCGATCCCGCTGGTCCTGGTGGCCGGACTGCTCCTTGCCGCCGGGGTCCGCCGGCGCCGCGCCGGCGCCGGCCTGGCCGCGGCCCGCGTGCTGCTTGCGGCGGCGGTGATCGTCGGCCCCGTCGCCCCGACCGCCCTCGCCGTGCCGGGGACCGGCGGCGGGACCCCCACGCCGCGCCAGGCGCGGCGCATCCTCGCCGGTTTGCTCCCGGGGATCTATCGCGCGCTGGAATACCGTGCGCCGGAGGCGATCTACGACCGCCTCGCCGTCGCGGTCACCGGCGAGGCCCTCGAGACGATCTACCTGCAGCAGCGGCATGCCCTGGAGATGGAGGAGCGCGGCGGCGCCCGTGCCCGGGTGGAGGCCGTGGAGGTGCTGGAGGCCGACGGGATCGCCGCGGCCCGGGACGGCTTCACCGTCCACGCAGTCTGGACCGTCGGGGGGATGGTCACCCATTTCGGGCACCGCCACTTCCGGCAGAACCGCTACGACGCGCGGCTGGAGATCGTCCCCAACGCCGGGACCTGGAAACTGCGCGCCATCGACGTGCTCGCGCAGGAGAGGCTGCGATGAAGCTCCTTCGCGAGCCGTTGCTCCAGTTCGCCTTGCTCGGGGCGGGGCTGGTCCTGGTCTACCTGCTGACCGGCGATCGTCTGGGTGGCTCACCGGAGCGCCACATCGAGATCGACGCGGAGGAGATCGCCCGGCTGGCCGATGGGTTCGAGGGGCAGTGGCGCCGCCCGCCCACGGAGGAGGAGCTGCGCGGTCTGGTCCGCTCGCGACTGCGGGAGGAGGTGCTGTATCGCCAAGCGGTTGCGATGGGGCTGGACCGGGACGATCCGGTCGTGCGGCGGCGCATGGCACAGAAGCTGGAGATGCTCTCCCAGGACGTCGCCCCGCGTCCCGACCCCACCGACCAGGAGCTGCGACGGTTCTTCGAAAATCACGGCGCGGAGTATCGTGTCCCGGCGCGGGTGACCTTCTCCCACATCTACTTCGACGTCGACCGAAGGGGCGCGGCGGCGGAGGAAGATGCCGAACGCCTCCTCGTCGAGCTGCGCCGCAGCTCCGGGCAGGAGCCGGTCGGACCGGCCGGCACCGCGGCGTCGACCGCGGCCGGGGACAGGGGCGGGCTCGGCGACCCCTTCCCGCTGGACCGGGAGTACTCGCTGGTCACCCCGATGGAGGTGGGCATGATCTTCGGGGACCGGTTCGCCGAGGATCTCTTCTCCCTGGATCCCGGGTGGCACGGCCCGCTGCGCTCCGGCTACGGCCTGCACCTCGTCCACGTCCGCCAGCGGCTCGACGGCCGCGACCGCGATCTCGACGAGATCCGGGATCGCGTCCTCGCCGACTATGATCGCCGCCGCGTCGAGGGGGCCCGGGAGTCCCTGTTCGAGCAGCTCTCCGCCCGCTACGACATCTCCATCGACGACGAGGCGATCCGCGCCGCGACCACCCCCGCCCCCTGACGCGAGCTTGATGGCAGGGTCCCGATCTTGGCTTGCGCTCCCGCACGGAGCCTTGCGGGCCAACGGCCCGAAAGGTGCGAACTGAAAGCCTGACGTCACCGTCTGGGGTCAGGGGTCAGGCATGCGATCGAGGATGCGCCGGGCAAGGGGGAGGGAGGCGTGGCCCTCGGGGAAGAGCCGGATGGCCTGCTCGATCTCCCGGCGGGCCCGGCCGGGATCGCCCGAGGCCTGGGCGATGTACGCCATGGCGAAGTGGGTGTCGCCGAGGTCCGGGCGGGCCGCCAGCGCCCGCTCGCACAGCTCGCGGGCGCGATCCAGGTCCTCCCGGCGGTACGACATGCACAGGTCCGCCAGCGCGAGGCCGGCCGCCGGAGCGACGGCGACGGCACGCTCCCACTCCTTGCGGGCCTCTTCCACCCGCCCGAGGCGGTGGTACGCCACGCCGAGGCTGCGGCGCACCTCCGCGAAGTCCGGCGCGACCTGCAGG
>JASFRI010000255.1:0-6254 GCA_050115015.1 Acidobacteriota bacterium | reverse complement strand
GATCCCGAAATCGAGGACCTTGAGCCGGTCCTCCGGGGTGACCATGATGTTCGTCGGCTTCAGGTCCCGGTGGACGACGCCGGCCTCGTGGGCGGCCTGGACGGCGTCCACCAGCGGCAGCGCCAGGTCGAAGAACCGCTCCATCGCGAGCCCTTCCGGCGGGATCCGATCCGAGAGGGGGCTGCCGCGAACCAGCTCCATCTGGAGGAACAGGTGCCCGTCGGCCTCCTCGATGGAGTAGATCGTGACGATGTTCGGGTGGTTCAGGGAGGCGATGAGCTGGGCCTCCTGGCGCAGCGCCGCCAGGCTGGCGGGGTCCTCCGCGAGCTCCGCCGGCAGGAGCTTGATCGCCACATCCCGCTGCAGGCGGAGATCCCGTGCCAGCCAGACCTCCCCCATCCCGCCCTTTCCCAGCGGGGAGACCAGCTCGAAGTGCGCCAGATGGCGACCGACCACCGGAGGGGCTCCTTCCGGAGACGGGATCCCGAATGCAATCCCCTTGCCGCCCGGAAGCCTGCGGCAACGGCCCCATCTCCTCCCGGCGGCCGGGTCAGAAGAGGAGACGGTAGCCGAGGCTGATGTTCCGCCCGGGCAACGGGACCTGGTCCTTCAGCCGGCTCACCGCATTCCGGGCGTCCTCGTCGGTCAGGTTCGTCCCGATGAGACGGATCTCCTGGACCACGCCGCCGGCGAGGAAGCGGACCCCGACGTCGGCGTTCACCAGCGTGTACGCGGCGGTGGGGGTCACGAAGTCCGGCACCCGGTCCTGCTCCGCGGCGTGGTAGGCCTCGATCCCTCCCCAGAAGCGCCTCCCCTCGTAGCGCACCCCGAGGCCGTAGCGCAGCGGCGGGATGAACGGCAGCGGCTCCCCCGTGGCGGTGAGCTCCGCCCGGACGTAGTCAGCGCGGAGCTCCAGGATCACGTGGTGCGGCTCCCGGTGCCAGAGCTGGATGTCCCCGTGCAGCTCCCCGCCCAGGAACTCGGCGTCGTCCTGCGTGAACCGGAACACCGGCAGGCCGTCCATCTCCTGGCCCGTCGGCATCTCGTAGACGAAGCCGTCGAACCGGGTGGCGAAGAGGCTGAGCTCCCCGGTGACCCGGCCGGTCCCCGTGCGCAGCGAGACGTCGAGGCCCGTGGCGCCGGTCGTGCCGAGGTCCGGATCCCCGATCTCATAGGAGAACGTGGCCAGGTGCGGGCCGTCCGAGAACAGCTGCTCCGCCGTGGGGAACTGCGTGGTGCGGGACAGGTCGACGGCGATCGCCCATCGATCCCGCGGCGAGTAGAAGTAGCCCAGGGCCCCCGAGAGGCCGTCGAAGTCCCGGTCCAGGGAGGACATCTCCGTCGTGACGGAGGCGCTCTCGTAGCGCAGCCCGACCTTGATCCCCGAGTCCCCGAGCCGCACCTCCTCGACCCAGAACGCCGCGTAGGTGTCCGTCTCCGACGGGGGAAGGAACGCCTCCTCTCCGATCGCCTCCAGCCGGCGGCTGGCGAGCTGCACCCCCGCGGTCCCCGAGAGCTTCTCCCCGATGTCGTGGGGCAGCTCGAGGCGGCCCTCCCAGGCGTCGTTGCGGAAGGTCGTGCCGACCTCCTCCCCCTCCAGCTCCCGGTGCTCGTAATCGGCGCGGCCGGCCCGGACGTGGATGCCGCGCAGCCCCCCCAGGGGGCGGGTCCACGCGCCGTCGAGGTCGATCCGTCGCTGCTGCATGTCGATGCGGACCCCGGCGTCCTCCTCGCCCGGCGCCGGCTCCTCGATGGACGCGGGGATGCCGTAGTTCGTGCTGTAGTCGCGGTAGGAAGCGCCCACGTACCCGGCGTCCCCGACCCAGGAGGCGCCGACGGTGCCCGTCTCGGTCCGGATGGAGCTGTTGTCGAGCACGCCCTGGGAGCCGCCCCCGCCGACGTCGGCGGCGCCGGGGATCGCGTAGTCCCCGGTGTCCCGGAAGGTGCCGTCCAGGTGCCATCCGATGGGGCCGCCGCGGCCGTCCAGGACGAGCCCCGCGGAGCGCTCGTCCGCCACGGTCCCGGCACGCAGGTCCAGCGTCCCCGTGACGGGGCTTTCCGGCAGCTCCTGCGGGATGCGGTTGTCGAGGACGTTCACCACACCGCCCACCGCGGTGGAGCCGTAGAGCAGCGTCGCCGTGCCGCGGATCACCTCGACCTTCTCCGCCGCGTACGGCTCCACCGTCACGGCGTGATCCGGGCTGGTGGTGGAGGCGTCCCCCACGCCGACCCCGCTCTCCAGGATGCGGATGTTCGCGGACTGCAGGCCTCGGATCACCGGCCGGCTGGCGCCGGGTCCGAAGTACGTGGACGATACCCCCGCCTCCCGGGTCAGGGTCTCCCCCAGGGTCATCGCCATCCGGGACGACAGCTCCTCGCGGTCCAGCACCTCGAGCGGCTCGTAGGTGGTCAGGGTGCCGCGGGCCTGGCCCCCCAGCACCACCACCTGCTCCCGATGGTGGCCGAGGTCCAGGTGGACGCGCAGGGTCACCGTCGCGCCGGGCTCGACGTGGACCTCCTCCACGGCGCTGCCCTCCCCGTGGCTCACCACCTCGATCACGTAGGTTCCATGGGGGACGTCGTCGAACCGGAACCGGCCCTCCGTATCCAGATCGGTTCGCCTTCGGAGCTGGACGAGGCTCACGCTGGCGCCCGTCACGGGCTCCCCGTCGGCGTCGACCGCCACGCCGGTGATCGTCCCCGTCGGGGCGTCGACGGCGACCAGCGGAAGAGGGAGAAAGGCGGTGATGGCGATCAGGATCAGGGTGCCGCGGTTGCTGGGGAAGGGCATCGGAGGAACCTCCATGGCCGCGGAGACGGATCGGGTCTCCGTGCGCCGGGACCTGCGTCGAGGGTCGGGTCGCTTCGGTGGGCTCAGGCGACCGCTGGAGGTCCGCGGGAGGAACGGGGGGAACGGAACGCGTCGGCGAGGATCGCCGTCGGCACGTACGGCTCGAAGGGCGCTGCGGCGGCCCGCACCGCGATCCACTCCGGGCTGCCCGGCTCGGGGGCGGGATGCCGTGCCGCCCGGCAGGCGGGACACGGAGCGCCCGGCTCGGAGGAAGCCCCCTGCTGCGCCCGGATCGCGGCCCCGGCCTGTCCGGCGCCGGGATGGTAGTGGACCGATCCGGCCACGCTGGCCAGGATGAGCAGCGCCGCCAGCCAGAAGGCCGCGGCCCGTGGGATTCCGGCGCGTCTCCGCATCAGGTCACCTGCCCCGGTTGATACCGTACGGGCTCCAAGCCGTCAAGGAACCCATGGTGGTGCGGCACCACCAGGAGAGGCTTGAGAATCGGGCCGGATCTGGTCGATCATCCCCTTTCGAGACGCCGCGCCGGCCGCGGCGATCGGGGGTCCATCCGCGGGTCCGGAGGCGGAACCATGGTTCGACGGGGTGGTGGTCGGTCGTTGCCGGGCGTGGGCCCGGCTCCCTTGCTGCTCCTGCTGCTCCTCGCCGGTCCGCTGCTGCCGGCGGGTGGGACGGCCTCCGTCGCCACCCGGGAGGCGGAACTGGATCACTGGGTGCCGCCGCTGATGCGCGCCGCGGCGGTCCCCGGCCTGGAGATCGCCGTGGTCCAGGACGGTGCGGTGGTGCTGCACCGGGCCTACGGCGTGGGAGAGCGGGGCGAGGAGGCGCCGCTGAGCGAGGACGGGGTCTTCGAGGCCGCCTCCCTGAGCAAGCCGCTGTTCAGCTATGCCGTCCTGCGGCTGGTCGAACAGAAGAAGCTCGACCTCGATGCCTCCCTGGCCGACTTCCTGGAGGAGCCGTTCATGGACGACGAGAGGCTCCCGGAGGTCACGGCGCGCATGGTGCTGTCGCACATGACCGGGTTCCCGAACTGGCGTCCGCAGCGCTGGACCGACGAGCCGGAGGCCCTGGAGTTCGAGACCCCGCCGGGGGAGGAGTGGGGCTACTCCGGGGAGGGGTTCATCTACCTCCAGCAGGTGGTCGAGGCCATCACCGGCCAGCCCGCGGCGGCCTTCCTGCGGGAGACCCTCCTGGAGCCGCTGGGGATGCGCCGCAGCAGCTACGCCTGGGAGGATCGCTTCGCCGAGCCCCGGGTGCGGGGCCACGACACCGACGGGGTCCCCGAGGAGGACCGCTGGGAGGAGGGGGAGGCCCTGGTGGCGGGCAGCCTGGAGACGACGGCGATGGACTACGCCCGGTTCCTGATCGCCATGCTGGATCGCTCGGAACCGGAGGAGTTCGAGCTGCTCCCGTCGTCCATCGAGGAGATGCTCACGCCGCAGGCCGAGGTCGACCCCGGCATCGCCTGGGGCCTCGGATGGGGCCTGGAGGAGGAGGGCGGCATCTTCTGGCACTGGGGGGACAACGAGGTCTGGAAGGCCTTCACCATGGGGTCCCGCGAGTCCGGCACCGGGATCGTCATCCTGACGAACGGGGCCAACGGGCTCCAGGTCATCCGCCCGATCGTGGAGCTGGTGTTCCCCGGCGAGCACCCTTCCCTCGACTTCCGGATGCTCGAGTACAACTACCGCGATTAGACCGGATCATTCACGAAGAGCCGGCCTCGGCAGGGCCGAGTGCCGGCGATCCTGCGTTGGACCTCCTCGACGGGTCCACCAGCCCGCCCTCGGAGGTCCGCCTGGTCTCGCCGGCCCTCCATCCCTCCCGACAGCGTGTCGCACCGCGGCTTGCGATCGATCCGCGGCAACTCCTTTCGCCACAGCGGCTTGAGACGGACGCCACCGCCTCTTCGTGTATCATCCGGGCAAGACCGCCGTGGGCCGGCGAGCCCGGTCGAGGGCGAAGGGGATCGCCAGGACCAGGGCGAACAGGGCGAAGACCTCGGAATCGCCGAAGTTGTACTCGAGCATCCCCATGGTGAGGAAGGCCGTCCCGGCGGCGAGGGCGCCCACCAGGACGTCCCGCCGGAGGACCTCCGGTCCCGCCGGCGCTTCCTCCCGGCGGGGCAGGACGCGCAGGAGCTGACGCAGCCAGGCTCCCAGCGCCACCAGCCAGGCCAGCAGCGCCGGCAGTCCGAAGGCGGCGGCGATCTGCAGCAGGTTGTCGTGGAGGTGGTAGGGCCTCGGATAGGGGACCGGCGGGCTGCCGTCCGGGGTCGGCGGCGGCTGCGGGGGCGTGCCCGCGTAGCGGGCGTACTGCCCCTTCACCTGATCGCGCCCCCCCACGCCCGTGAGCGGGTGGTCGGCAACCATCCGCAGTCCCGCCCGGTAGATGCTCCAGCGCTGGACGGCGGAGTAGTCCTCCCGCACGTCCAGCAAGCTCAGGGCACGGCCGCGCAGATCCGGCACGACCGCCAGGATCAGCACCATCCCGACGGGCAAAAGGATCAGACCGCGCGGGTTCCGGAAGCCGATCACGACGACAAGGGCCGCCGCCATCCCCAGCCACGCGGACCGGGTCAGGGTGGCGAGGAGCGCCGCGGATCCGAGCATCGTGTAGCCCCACAGGAGCAGGTCCGGGATCCGCCTTCGCAGGCGCAGGTGCGGCAGCACGAGGCTCAGCGTCACCATCAGCATCCCCGCGTGGGTCATGTGGTGGCTGACCCCCTCCGAGCGGTAGGCCAGGTGGTCCGGGCTGACGGCGTACTGGTAGAGCCCGAAGACGGCGAGAAGGGAACTGACGGCGCAGACCGCGCTCACCATCCGGAGGCCGTCGCCGGCGTCCCGCAGCACCGCCCCGATCAGGAAGACCGCCAGCAGGTTCAGCAGCTTCTTGGAATCATGGAGGGCCTCGCCGGGGTCCGGGCCGAGGGCGGAGGCCAGAAGGACCCAGCCGGCGAAGGCCGCCCACGGGATCGCCCAGCGCGGGGGGCCCGGCACGGTCCACCGGCGCTCGCGGACCATCGAGACCAGGAGGAGGATCCAGCCGAGGGCGTGGAGGATCTGCCAGGGGGCGGTCTTGAAGGACAGGGCCACCATCCCGGTGACCACGATCATCCGCGCCAGGTCGAGCCCCTCGCGGGGCCCGAACATCCGCTGGAGCAGGGGGAGTGCGGGTTGCGCGTTCACGCCCGCCGATCCTAGCACGCCGCGCCGGTGACGGGGCTGACGGCGATCTCCGCGACGAACACGCTCCTCGGGCCCTGACCTGGGCTGGAGGGGGGGTGCGTCGGCTGTGTGACCCAGAAACGCTCGAGTCTGACGTGGGTGCCCCTTGCTCCAGCTCATGGCCGGGACGGGTCGTGGAGATACTGCGTTCGATCCCGGATGATCGCGATACGCGCATCAGCGGGACGAAGATGACGTTGACGTGCACCGATCCGGCA
>JASFRI010000254.1:0-6255 GCA_050115015.1 Acidobacteriota bacterium | reverse complement strand
CCTCACCGGGATGGCCGACGATGAGGTCGGCGCCGAGCCCGATGTCCGGGGCGCGGCGCCGCAGGCGCTCGACCAGGTCGGCGTAGAACGATGCCCGGTAATTCCGGCGCATCTCCCGCAGCACGGCGTCGCTGCCGCTCTGCAGCGGGATCTGCAGGTGGGGCGCGAGGCGCGGATCCTCCGCCAGGAGATCGACGATCTCGTCGCTGACGGTTCGCGGCTCCAGGGAGTTCAGCCGTAGCCGCCCCAGGCCCGGGAGGGGGAGGATCCGGCGCAGCAGCGCCGCCAGCGTCGTCCGCGGGGACAGGTCGAGGCCATAGTCCCCGGTGTTCACGCCCGTGAGCACGATCTCCCGGTACCCGGCACGGATCAGATCGCGCACGCGGGTCTCCACGTCCTCCGGTGCGACGGAGCGGCTAGGCCCCCTGACCTGGGGGATGACGCAGTACGCGCACCGCAGGTCGCAGCCCTCCTGCACCTTGAGCAGGGCCCGCGTGCGCTCCCCGAAGCGGAGCGCCCCGGTGCACGAGGGGGCCGGGCCCGGCCCGGTGAGCAGGCCGGGGAACCGGGCATCCGCGCGCGCGGCGATCAGCTCGCCGATCCGCTCGCGGTCGCGCCGGCGAACCACGAGGTCCACCTCGGGCATCGTGCCGACCGCCTCCGGGTCGCGCTCCGCGAGGCAGCCGGTGGCCACCAGAAGGCAGCCGGGGTTCTCCCGCCGCACCCGGCGGAACAGCGCCCGTGCGTCGGCGTCGGCCCGGTGCGTCACCGTGCACGTGTTGATCACCACGACCGAGGCGTCCGCCGCACGTCCGGCGTGCAGCAGGCCACGGCTGCGCAGGTCCGACTCCACGGCGGCGGAGTCGAACTGGTTGAGCTTGCAGCCCAGCGTCTTGACGTGGAAGCTCACTCGTCCTGACTTCCCATCCGCTCCCGCAGGGCGCGGGACTTGCGCTCCACCGACTCCTCCAGGCCGGCACGGTAGAGTTCCAGCCGCCGGGCCAGGGCCGGGTCCTGGAGCGAGAGGATCTGCGCCGCCAGCAGGCCGGCATTCTTCGCGCCGGCCGCGCCCACCGCCAGGGTGCCCACGGGGATCCCCCCCGGCATCTGCACCGACGCCAGCAGGGCGTCCAGCCCGGCGAGGGGCGTCGCCGCCAGCGGGACGGCGAGGACCGGCAGCGTCGTGCTGGCGGCCATCACGCCGGCGAGATGGGCCGCGCCGCCCGCTCCCGCGATGATCACCCGGAGTCCGCGACCCCGGGCCTCCGTCGCGTAGCGGTGGGCGCGTCCCGGCGAACGATGGGCCGACACCACGTCCATCTCGTACGGGATTCCGAACTCGGTGAGGGCCTTTCCGGCCTCCAGCATCACGTCGGCGTCCGAGTCGCTCCCCATCACGATGCCCACGAGGGCATCCGTCTTGCTGCTCATGTCCCCTCCACCATGTCCGCGGCGATGTCGCCCCGGAGCGTCTTGCCTTCGAAACGTATGGCCGCCGCCGCCGCGTACGCACGGCGCCGCGCCTGGCCGAAGTCCCGGCCCAGGGCGGACACCGCGAGCACCCGTCCGCCGGCGGTGACCACCTGAGGGCCCTCCGCCCGCGTGCCCGCGTGGAAGACGATCACGCCGTCCTCGGAGTCCGCGACGGACAGGCCCTCGATGGGCCTGCCGACCTCGTACTTGCCGGGGTATCCCTGCGAGGCGAGCACCACGGACACGCAGACCTCCGGGTGCCACTCCAGCCGTACGTCCTGGAGGCTGCCGGTCGCCGCCGCGCGCATGGCCACGGCCAGGTCGCCCGCGACGCGCGGCATCAGCGCCTGGGTCTCCGGGTCCCCGAACCTCACGTTGAACTCCAGGACCCTGGGGCCCGCGGCGGTCAGCATCAGGCCGGTGTACAGCAGGCCGCGATACGGTCGCCCCTCCTCCGCGAGCCCCCTCACGGTGGGAACGACGATCTCCCGCAGCACCCGCGCCGACAGGTCCGCGTCCATGGCCGGACTGGGGCACAGGGAGCCCATGCCCCCCGTGTTCGGTCCCCGATCGCCGTCGCCGATCCGCTTGTAGTCCTGGCAGGCGAGGAGCGGGAGGACCCGCTCGCCGTCGCAGAGGGCGAAGAACGAGGCCTCCCGTCCCTCGAGGCACTCCTCCACGAGCAGGCGGGAACCGGCGCTGCCGTAGGTGCCCTCCGCGAGCACGCCGCGGGCGAACGCCTCCGCCTCCGCCCGGGACGACGCGATCACCACACCCTTCCCGGCGGCGAGGCCGTCGACCTTCAGCACCACCGGATAGGAGATCGCCCTGCTTCGCAGGTGATCCCGACACTCCTCGAAGGACGCGAACGTCCGTGCCGCCGCGGTCGGGATGCCGTGGCGGGCCATGAACTCCTTGGCGAAGACCTTCGAGCCCTCCAGCCGGGCCGCCGCGCGGAGCGGGCCGAAGATCGGCAGGGTTCGCCTCGCGAACTCGTCCGCGATCCCGAGGGTCAGGGGCAACTCGGGCCCCACGACGGTGAGGTCGATGCGGTTCTTCTCCGCGAAGGCCGCCGCCTCGAGGAGATCGGTGGGCTGCAGGGGAACACACTCCGCCAGCCCGGCGATCCCGGCGTTGCCGGGCGCACAGTACAGAGCCTCCACCGACGGGCTCTCGCGGAGCTTCCACAGGAGAGCGTGTTCGCGGCCGCCGCCGCCGATCATCAGGATCTTCATTCGGACCTCCGGCGTCGCCGGACGGAAGCGGCCGTCGGGCATCCGGCCGGTCCGTGCGTGGCCTGCCGTCACCGGACCACCCCTTGGGGGCCCGGTGCGATCACGCCGGGCCGGGGCCGGGTAAGGCACGGGGAAGGCGCGGATTATCCCATAGCCTCCGGTGCGAGTCCAGCCGCGGGCGGCGTCCGTCCGGGCGGCTGCCCGCTACGGAGCGCCGGCGGCGACCGAGGCACGGGCGGCGGGAATCTCCGGCCCGGTCGAGGCCCGATAGAACTCCTCGAGCCCATTCACGAACGCCCCGGCGAGCCGCTCGCGGAACTCCGGATCCTGCATCCGCTCCCGGTCACCGGCGTTGTTCAGGTTCACGAGCTCCACGAGCAGGCTCAACGGCGTCTCGGAGCAGCGGATCACCGCCGGCACCCAGGAGCGCTTGCGACGAATCACATGATCGCGCACCGGCTCGTAGCGGTGCACCGGGATGCTCTCGACCTCGAGGGCGCGGACCAGCTCAGCGGCGAACTGCCGCGACATGCCCTCGGCGCGGAGCCGCTCGCCGCGATCGAACTTGACGTAGATCTTCTCCCGCACCTCCTCGAAGTCCGCGTACACCGCCTGACCGGACCCGTAGCGGCCCCGACGGTACTTCTCCCCCGGTATGTAGACCATGGCCCCCGAGATCGTCGGGTGCAGGGAGTCGGCGTGAAGGCTGACGAAGACGATCTTCTCCGGATCGATCCCCCGGTCCACGAGCCGGCGGTAGAACGAGTTTGCCAGGTACCACCGCAGGTTCACCCCCATCGCCCGCAGATTCGGGTCCTCGGGCTGGTAGGGCGGTGTCGTCCGGATCCACTCGTTGCGATCCCGGGACAGGACCTTCACGTCACGGACGTCGTACCCGGTGACCCGATCCTCGATGGTGGTCAGCACCATCGCGTCGGTGTCCCGCTCGAGCCGTCTCTTGATGCGGCACATCACGTCATAGACGTACTCGTCCTCGTCCATGCCCTGCTTGGTGGTGCCGACGTCGACGCCGCCGTGACCGGCGTCGAGGATGACGTGCACGCCGCCGAGGCGCCGGGCCCGGGCCTGGACGCGGTGCCGGGCGACCTCGGTCCGGTCCCTCTCCCACTCGATGCGGGCGGGGTCGCCCTCCGGAAGATGGCGGGGGGCCAGCAGCTCCCGTGGGATGCGGATCGGATAGCCGATGGGGATGCCGCGCACGTCGTCGATGCCGCTGCGGGCCGCGATCTCTCTGGCCAGCTGGTTCACCTCGTCCGCGTCGAGACGCCCCGTGAAGCGGATCACCACCGACGTGTACAGCGCCTCGCCGGGACGCAGGCGATAGACTGCGAACGCCCCCTGGTCGTCCTCGCCGAAGGCGAGCACCGGCTCCTCCCCGGCGTCCTCCGGGACGAACGCCGCGAGGAGCATCTCGCGGGGAATCCGCACCCGGGTGTTTCCCGGGAGGGATCCGGTGGAGACGTCGTTCAGCCGCGCCAGGTCCCCTCCCAGGGAGGGGTCCCCGGCGAACCACTCGGCGAACAGGGCGCTGTTCTCCTTGCAGCGCCGTGCGGATTCCTGGCCGGTCACGTGAACCCAGGCGCCGTCCCGGTAACCGTCCGCGGGGAAAAGGGAGCGCAGCAGATACGGCCGCAGGCCGGGGTCCAGCAGGTCCAGGGGGATGCCTACGCGGCGTCCCACCTGGACCGCGCGCCGGCCGTTGGCGTTGCGGATCTCGCGCCAGCGTACTCCCGGTCGGGCGTAGCGCTGGGCGAGATGGATGTAGCCGTCGCCGTTCCGTGGCGGGACGAACAGGGCCGGACCGCCACCCAGGCAGCCTCCGACGGCGTCGGTGTGATGGGCCGCCGCGGGCGTCGCCGCCAGCAGGAGGAGGAGGGCCAGCGGGGCGGTCCTCACGCCATCACCCTCGGCGCCAGGCGGAATCCGAGCGCCCGCTCCAGCGCGGCGGCGGCGCGGAGCAGGAGGGCCTCCTCGAAGCGACGCCCCACCAGCTGTAGCCCTACCGGCAGCCCGTCCTCCAGGCCGCAGGGGAGCGAGAGGGCGGGGTATCCGCCGAGGCTGGCCGGCACGGTGAAGATGTCCGACAGGTACATCGAGAGCGGATCCGCCACCTTGGCCCCCAGCGGGAACGCGGTCTCGGGGCAGGTGGGGCCGACGATCAGGTCGACCTCCCGGAGGATGGCCGCCATCTCGTCCCGGATGCGCCGTCGCACCTGCAATGCCCGGCCATAATACGCGTCGTAGTAGCCGGCGGACAGCGCGTACGTTCCCAGGAGGATCCGACGGCGAGCCTCCGGGCCGAACCCCTCGCTGCGGGTGCGCCGGTACGTGGTCTCGACATCCTCTCCGAAGACCCTCCGGCCGTAGCGCACGCCGTCGTAGCGCGCCAGGTTCGAGGAGGCCTCCGCGTTGGCGATCAGGTAGTAGGCCGCGATGGCGTAGCGGCTCATCCCCAGGGAGACGTCCACGACCTCGGCTCCGAGCTCCCGGGCGTGCTCCAGGGCCTCCCGCACGCGGCCGGAGATCCCCTGAGGGAGCTCCGCCTCGAGGTACTCCCGGGGAATTCCGATGCGCAACCCGCGGAGGTCGCCTTCCAGGAGGGCCTCGTAGTCGGGGACCGGCTCCCGGGCGCAGGTCATGTCACGCTCGTCGGCTCCCGCCATGCCGTGGAGCACGGCGGCGCACTCCGGCACCGTCCGGGCCAGCGGACCGATCTGATCCAGGGAGGAGGCGAAGGCGATGAGCCCGAACCGGGAGACGCGACCGTACGTGGGCTTGAGACCGACCACCCCGCAGAAGGCCGCGGGCTGCCGCACGGAGCCGCCGGTGTCGCTCCCGAGCGCGGCGCTCGCCATGCCCGAGGCCACCGCGGCGGCGGAGCCGCCGCTGGATCCGCCGGGAACCCGATCCGGATCCCAGGGGTTGCGGACCGGCCCGAAAGCGGAGTTCTCGTCCGAGGAGCCCATCCCGAACTCGTCCAGGTTGGTCTTTCCGATCGGTACCGCGCCGGCCTCCCGGAGACGCTCCACCGCCGTGGCGGTGTACGGGGGACGGAACCCCTCGAGGATCCGGGAGCCACAGGTCGTCGTCACGCCGCGGACGCACAGGGAGTCCTTGATGGCGAGGGGGACACCCGCCAGCGGAAGCCGTGCGCCGCCGTCGATCCGGGCGTCGACACGCCGTGCGTCGTCGAGGGCCTGCTCGGCGATGACGGTGAGGAATGCGCCGATGGAGGGGTCCAGCGCCTCCACGCGGGCCAGGGAGTCCCGCACGACCTCCTCCGCGCGGCAGTCCCGCCGGTTCACGCGATCGCGGATCTCCAGGAGGGACGCGGGTTGCAGGCTCATGTTGCTCCGGCCGACAGGAGGTCAGCCCAGGAACCGGGGAACGCGGAAATGGCCCGCCGCCGCATCCGGTGCGTTCTGCAGCGCTTCCTCCGGGGTGAGGCCCGGGCGTGGACGGTCCTCCCGCAGGGCGTCCGCGTCCCTGGACCCGGGGGCGCCCGACGGGAGTCCCTCGCCGTCCA
>JASFRI010000253.1:0-6280 GCA_050115015.1 Acidobacteriota bacterium | reverse complement strand
GCGAGCGACCATGGTCCGGATGCGGACGGTGAAACACCGCTCCGCTTGCCCGGTTCCCCGTTACGAACGCCCCGGGGCGGGGGATGGTCCCAGCGGCGCTCCGCGAAACGGAAGCGTTTGCCGCCCGGGTCGGGGAGTCCCCGGGGCGACCCACCGAAAGCGGAAACGTTTGCCGCCCGGGCGCAAAGCCGCACCCGCCAGGACGGAAACACCCGGCGGGAGGCGCCTCAGGCGTTCGAGTGCGAGAGGTCCCGCCCGAGCAGCTCGCCGAGCCGCTCGTTTCCGTCCCGGTAGACCGCCACGAGACGCGCCCGGGTTTCGGGCTGGAGGGGCGGGACGGTGCCGGGTCGCTCGTTCAGCCGGAAGGCCCGGACCACCAACCCGCCGAGGCCGATCCGGAACAGCCCGACGCCGCGGTCATCCCGTGGGCCGCGCATCGACCCGCCACCGGGACCCGGGCATGCGGACGCGCCCTGGCATGGCACGGCCGGAAGGTGCCCGGGAGGGTCTCGGCAGGCCGCTGACTTCGCACAAGTCCGGTCCGGCGGGGATGCGGCGTTGACTGTCGGCGGTAAGATGGTGCGCCCAAGAGGATTCGAACCTCTGACCTTCGGATTCGTAGTCCGACGCTCTATCCAGCTGAGCTATGGGCGCATATCGGCGGGCTGAAGCGTCGCGAAGGATAGCGCTCACCCCCCGGGCTGTCAACCGGCGGCCCGACCTCCTTCCCGGCCCCGTCGGGCCGCGACCCGTATCCCGGCACCACCCCCGCCCGCCGGCGGTGTCGGGAGGTTGACGCCCACCGACCCATATTTCCCTGGCGTCAAATTCATGACGACTCTCAACTTTATATATATCTATATTTTAGAAATTAAAATTTTCAAATCCATACGTTTGACAATGTTCAGATCCACTTCTACATTACTGATGTTGACCAACTGAATATAAACCCGAAAACGCCGACAACGATGGGGGTGGTGCGGCGGGTGGAAAGGGGATCTCAAATGTCCGAGCAGGAACTCCTCACCACCTCCGAGGTCGCGCGGTACTGCCGCGTGACGCCGGATGGCGTGGTGAAGTGGATCCGGTCCGAGAAGCTGCGGGCCTTCGCCACGCCCGGGGGCCACTACCGGATCGCCAAGGACGACTTCCGGGCGTTCCTCGAGCGGTTCGGGATGCCGATCGATCAGGACTTCTTCGCCGCCGAGCGCCCGCGGATCCTCGTCGTCGACGACGAGCCGGTGATCGTCGAGATCATCTCGCGGTGCCTTCAGGATGATCGCGAGGGCTACGTCATCGAGACCGCCGTGGACGGGTACGACGCCGGCTTCAAGCTCGGCAGCTTCCGCCCGGACCTGGTCATCCTCGACCTGATGATGCCCGGGATGGACGGCTTCGAGCTCTGTCGCCGCATCCGCGCGAATCCCAACACCGTGCACACGCGCGTGGTGGCCATCACCGGCTTTCCGGGTCACAAGGCCGTCGACCGCATCAAGCAGACCGGCGCCGACCTGTGCCTGGTCAAGCCCCTGCAGATGGAGCGGCTGCGGAACGAGGTCGCCGCGCTGCTGAAGCAGCAGGTGAGCTGAGGTGGAAGGCCGGCGCGAGGTCCTCCCGAGCCCGGACGCGCGCCGGCTCCAGGATCTCCTCCTGGAGACCGACCCGCGGGCGGTGCTCCAGGGCTATCTCGCCCTGCTGCCGGAGGAGATCCCCGTCGCCGGCGCCAGCCTGGCCCTCCTCGAGCCGGGAGGTCAGCGTCTCCGGCTCTTCGGGCCGACCGGGGCCAGGCGGGAGGCCGAGGACGCACGCACCGTGCCGCTGGCCGGGACCGCCGTCGCGGCGGCGCTTCGCGACGGGCGGGAGCAGGCGGAGCCGCGCTCCCCGCTCCCCGAGGGTGCCTTCGGGTGCCTGTTCCCGTCCCGCGCGGGTCCCGCCCTCGTGGTGCCGCTGCTGCTGCACGGCCGGCCGCTGGGAAGCCTCAACGTCTGGACCGACCGGGCGACCGGTTTCCGGGCCGACGAGGCGGCGGCGGTCCGCCGCCTCGAGGGGCTGCTCGCCGTGGCCGTCGAGAACCTCGGCCGCTACCGGAGGATCGCCGGGTCCGAGCGGCGGTACCGGGCCCTCCTGGAGAACGCGTCGGGGCCGGTGGCCGTGGTGGACCTGGATGGCCGGCGCCTCCTGGAGGTGAACGCCCGGGCGCTGCGGTGGACCGGCTACTCCCGCTCCGAGATCCTGGGGGCCAGCCTGGAGCGGCTCGCCGGCCCTGACCTCCACCCCCTCCGGCTCCTGCGTGGGCTGCTCCGGCGCGGGCAGGTGGAGTTCGAGACCCAGGTGCGTCATGCCGAGGGGCACCTCCTGCCGGCCCACGCGAAGGCCTCGCTGATCCGCGAGGGGGAGATGCGGCTCGTCCAGTTCGAGCTGCAGGACCTCACGGAGATGCTGCAGCGCGAACGGATGTTGCTCCAGGAGCGGGCCGTCTCGCGCAGCCTGCTGCAGAGCTCCAACTCCTTCATCTGCTCCCTCGACGTCCGGGGGCGGCTCCGGCTGTTCAACCGCAAGTTCGAGGAGGAGACCGGCCGGTCCGCCGACGAGGTCCACGGGACCGATGCCGCGGGGCTGGTCCCGGAGCGGGCCCGCAAGCTGGTCCGCGAGCGGCTGGCGGCCGCGTTCCAGGGCACGGATCTGGTCCGCTGCGAGGTGCCGGTCCTGGGGCGGGACGGCGCGGAGATCGTGCTGCTCCTGAGCTCGTCGGTGCTCCGGGAGGAGGACGGACGGGTCCGTGAGCTCCTCCTGATCGGCACCGACGTCACCGAGTCCGCGCAGCTGCAGTCGGACCTCGTGGAGTCGGAGCGCCGCTCGAAGTCGGCGTACGAGCAGCTCCGGGAGTTCTCGGCCGTGTCGTCGAGCATCCTCCAGGAGAAGGATCTCGATCGCATCTGCGACATGTTCGTGCAGGCCCTGCGGGAACACTCCAACTTCCAGCGCGCGATCCTCACCCTCCTGGACGAGGAGTTCCGGGGTTACAAGTGGTTCTTCGCGGGGCTCTCGGACTCCGAGATCGAGACGTTCCACCGGAACCGCCTCACCGGGGACCAGCGGGTCACGATCTTCCAGGAGCGGTTCCGCCTGGGCAATTCCTACTACATCACCCACGACTCGGGATGGGAGTACGTGGGGGTGCGGTCCGTACAGAAGCGGGAGGAGCAGCACGACTGGCACCCGGACGACTTCCTGTTCATCCCCCTGTACGGCTCGAACCGGAAAATGGTGGGGATCGTCTCGGTGGACGATCCGCGGGACGGGGCGCGTCCCACGGCGGACACCATCAGCCCCATCGAGCTGTTCGCCAACCAGGTCGCGCACTCCATCGAGCAGGCCAAGCTCGACCAGGAGGTCCGGCGCTCCACCGAGAAGTACCGGACGCTGGTCGACTCCATGAACGACGGGCTGCTGGCGGTCGACCTCACCAACCGCGTGACCTTCGTGAACCCCGCCCTGATGGAGCTCGTGGGCTACTCGGAGCACGCCATCCTGCACCAGAGCATCCACAGGTTCCTCGATCCGGAGAGCCAGGCGGCGTTCCGGCGCGAGGTGCGCCACCGGGAACGCCGCTCGCGTTTCGAGGTGACCCTCCTCACCCGGAACGGCGAGGCGATCCCGGTGCTGGTGAGCGCCTCGCCGTTCTACCAGAACAGCCAGCTCGTCGGGACCTTCGCGATCCTCTCGGATCTCCGCGAGCAGAAGAAGGCGGACGCGGCCTTCAAGCAGATGCACCAGGAGATCGTGGAGGCCAACGACCGGCTCAAGGAGAAGATGGAGGAGCTGCGGCTGGCGCAGGAGCAGCTCATCCAGGCGGAGAAGCTGTCCGCCCTGGGCGAACTGATCTCCGGCGTGGCCCACGAGCTGAACAACCCCCTCACCGGCGTCATGGGGTTCTCGCAGCTCCTCATGGCCTCGAACTGTGACGAGAAGATGGGGCGCACCCTCGCGAAGATCAACAGCGAGGCCACCCGGTGCCAGAAGATCGTCCAGAACCTGCTGACCTTTGCCCGGCGCCACGCGGCGGAGCAGGGTCCCGTGCAGATCAACGAGATCCTGGATGCCACCATCGACCTCCGTGCCTACCAGCTGAAGGTCGACAACATCGAGATCGTCCGGGAACTGGACGAGAACCTCCCCCGCACCACGGGCGACTTCCACCAGCTCCAGCAGGTGTTCATCAACATCATCAACAACGCGCATCAGGCGATGCTCGAGGCCCACGGCCGGGGACGGCTGATCATCCGCACGGAGCGGGACGCGGACCGCATTCGTATCCGGTTCATCGACGACGGTCCGGGCATCCCGGAGGACAAGATCGGCAAGATCTTCGACCCGTTCTTCACCACCAAGGAGCCCGGCCGCGGCACCGGCCTGGGGCTGTCCCTCTCCTACGGGATCGTCAGCGAGCACGAGGGGACCATCGCGGCCGCCAGCATGCCCGGGGAGGGGACCGAGTTCACCGTGGAGCTGCCGATCCGTGAGCCCTCGGAGGACCGGGAAGGAACGACGCCGGAGGGGGAGGGGCCGGGCACCGCCCCGCGGAGCCGCATCCTGGTGGTGGACGACGAGGAGGTGATCCTGGACCTGCTCTCCTCGATCCTCGAGTCGGGAGGACACCGGGTCGATACCGCCCGGAACGGCCGCCTGGCCCTGGAGAAGCTCCGCAGGGGCCACTACGACCTGATCATCTCGGACCTCAAGATGCCCGACATCGGGGGACAGGGCCTGTGGGAGTCCGTCCGGGCCTTCGACCCCGACCTCAGCCGCCGGATGATCTTCTCCACCGGGGACACCGTCAACCCCTCGACCCAGGCGTTCTTCAAGAAGACCGGCAGCCACTACCTCTCGAAGCCGTTCCGCCTCGAGGAGATCGAGCGCACCATCCAGCGGGTCCTGGCCGAGATCCACAACCGCAACAACTGAGCCGCCCGGTCGGGACGGCCGACCGACGTAAACCTCCCCCGCCGCCGGACGTCCGTTCCGGGGGGAGGTGTCCGCGCGTCCGGGGAAGCGCGTACGGTAAACTGCACCCTTCAGGGGCTTTAACGCCCCCCCGTGGCCCCCCGGCCGCCGGTTCCGCTGTTTCGTGAGGACCATGAACCGACCTTGCCCCGAGGACCCGCACGTCAGCCCCCTGGTGCGGTTCGCCGTGGAGCGGCACGTCACCATGGGGATGATCGTGCTGGGCGCCCTCGTCCTCGGCTGGATCTCCCTCACCCGCCTTCCCCTCGAGTTCCTGCCCTCGTTCTCGTCGTCCAACATCACGGTCATCGCCCCGTACCCCTCCGCCGCGCCGGAGGAGGTGGAGCGCAGGATCGTCCGGCCGCTGGAGGACTCCCTCGGCACGATCAACGGGATCGACACGCTGTCCGCCAGCGCCACCGCCGACAGCGCCCGGATCACCCTTTCCTTCGTCGATGGCACCGACATGGACATGGCGGCGGTGGATGTCCGGGATCGGATCGACCGCGTGCGGCACCTGCTGCCCGACGACCTCCGCCGGATCCGGGTGCGGCGGTTCCAGTCCTCGGACATCCCGATCCTCCGCTTCGACCTGAGCGCCCACTGGCCGCAGGAGCGGCTCTACACCTTCGCCGAGGAGGTGGTACAGCGCCGTCTCGAGCGGCTCGAGGGGGTGGCCCAGGTGGACGTCAACGGCATCCGGACGCCGGAGCTGCAGATCAACCTGGATCCGGACCGGCTGCGGGCGCACGGGGTCAACGTCCGCGAGCTGACGGCGCTCCTCCGGGACAGCAACGTCAACCTGTCCGCGGGTGACATCGAGGAGGGTTCGCGGAAGCTCCTCGTCCGGGCGGTGGGGCAGTTCGCCACGCCACGGGAGATCCGGGACCTGCCCATCGGCGACCGCGGGCTGCGGCTCTCCGACGTGGCCACGGTGTCCTACACCTTCCCGCAGCAGGAGGACTTCAACTTCCTCAACGGCGTCGAGTCCCTCACGGTCCGCATCAACAAGAGCTCCTCCGCCAACGTCCTGGAGTCAGTGGACCGGGTGAAGGAGGAGCTGGATGCCATCGAGGCGCTTCCGGAGGCGGAGGGGCTGGACATCCGGGTGTTCTCCGACGCTTCCCGGGACGTCCGCAGGGGGCTCGGGCAGCTCCGGGATGCGGGGGTGATCGGCGGTGCTCTCGCCGTCCTCGCCGTGTTCCTGTTCCTGCGACGCTTCCGCACCACCTTCCTCATCGCCATGGCGATCCCGATCTCCGTGGTCTGCGCCTTC
>JASFRI010000252.1:0-6295 GCA_050115015.1 Acidobacteriota bacterium | reverse complement strand
CGGACCGGGGACGATGCCGTAGCGGAAGTTGCCCAGGGGCCCGTTGAAGGCCCGGACGAACGTCCAGCCGGTCTCGTTGATCTCGTCCTCGTCGTCCAGGTCGACGGCGGCGCTGATGGCGCCCAGCGCGCCCCCACCCGCCCCGAGCGTCACATCCACGTAGAGATCGACGACGTCGTCGCAGGCGACCACGACGCCCGGGAAGTCGACGCGGAGCGTGACCTTGTCAACATACGGATCCGAGTTAAGGTTGAAGTCGACGCGCAGGTCGTAGGTCGCCGACGGGTCGGCGGGCACGATCAGCTCCACGTCGCCCGAGGGGTCCGGGAAGCCGTGGTCCACGGCGCGCGTGAGGCCTCCCTCGGAGGCGGTCATCGACCCGCCCCTGACCTGGATCGACGCGCCTCCGCCGTCCACGAAGTGCACCTGGATCAGCCCGACGCACTCGGAGAAGTTCTGGGTCACGCCGCTCGGCTGCTGAACCTCGGTGAAGACCGCGGGCGCGTCCTGAGGGGCGAAGTAGTAGACGTCGCCCCCTCCGTCGAGGAAGGCGAGGGGCTTGACGTTATAGACGCGGCCGTCCGTGTCGGTCTCCACCACCACCGAGTACGTCGTCGACATGGGCGGTGACGTCGCCGACCCGGAGTTGTCGGGGTTGAGGCCGTTCCAGGTGGCGAAGACCTTCCAGCCGGTCATTCCGTAGCTGTTCAGATGGGTGATGATGGCGGGATTGCTGGTCGTCAGCACCAGATCCCCCCCGATGACGTTCGTATCTCCGTCCACCGCCCGGCTCGCGGGCGTCAGGGCGAGAAATCCAACCAAGCACATCGCTGCGTTTTTCCGGTTCATCCTCGTTCTCCTTTGCGAACGGGTGACGATCGGGGGTTCGCAAGCGCAAGGACCGTACCGGCGCCGGAACGGTCCCGCCGGTGCGCTGTGGCGGACGCGAAAAGTCCGCACCTCGAACGGGTTGGCCTCCTCGCGCCGGACGCGTGACACGACCCGGGACGGGCGTCCGAAGGCGGGCGATTCTCCACACTGGGGAAATTCTCCCCACATTCTCCTGGACAGGCCGGGGCCGATCGGCTACGCTGAGTCGGCTCATCTCACCCCGGAGCACCGAAATGGCCGTGGACCCCGAGAACCTCTCCGTCTCGGATCGGGGCGGATCCCCGTCGGCGGATGCCGGCCTGGACTCCCTCCTGGACGAGGTCTACGCTCTGGCCCTGGACGGGCAGGTCGCCGAGGGCGGGGAGCTCCTGTCGGCGCTGCTCGAACTGGCGCCCGATCCCGGGGCGCTGCGCGACCGGTGCCGGCTGGCCCGCGTCCGCCTGGCCGGCGACCCCGGTGCCGCCGGCCGCCTCACCTCGCTGGCGGAGGGGGACGGACCGCTGGCGTGGCGGGCACGCCTCACGCTGGCGCGCCTCGCCCGGCGGGAGGGACGCGCCGAGGACGCCGCCCGGCTTCTCAACCAGGCGATCCGGGACCTGCGCACCCGGGCGGCCGACCTCGGCGCCGCCGCCGAGCCCGTCTCCCGCCTGGTTTCCCACGAGGTCAAGCAGCTCTCCACGGACGGCCCCGCCGACTCCGGCGAGATCGACGCGCGCGACCTGCTGCGCCTGGTCCGCCTCGGCGGCAAGCTGGCCCTCGAGGACGATCCCGAGGAGGTGCTGCGGATCGTCCTGCACGAGGCGGCGGCCGCCACCGGGGCGGAGCGCGGCTTCGTCGTCCTTGCGGAGGGCGAGTCCCTCGAGTTCGCCGCCGCCGAGAAGCTGGACCGCTCCGAGATCGAGTCCCCCGAGTTCGAGGTCAGCCGCACGCTGATCAACAAGGTCCGGGGGACCGGCGAGGTCGAGCTGCTGCGGGTGGTGGAGCTGCCGCCGGACCATCCGTCGGGGAAGAGCCTCGGCCTCCTCGGCATCCGCGTTTGCGTCTGCGTGCCGATCCCGGGCGGCGAGGGGATCGCCGGGGTCCTCTACCTCGACGCCCGCAGCCCTGACAGCAAGCTCGGGGGCGCCCACCGCAAGCTCCTGGAGCTGTTCGCCGCCCAGGCGTCCGCCGCGCTGGAGAACGCCCGCCTCCACCGGGAGAAGTCGAGGGCGCTGGAGCGTGCCGAGGAGACCATCCGGCGGCACACCGGGGAGAGCCAGCGTGCCGGCTACGACCGGCTGCTCGGCGCCTCGGACGCCATGCAGCAGGTCTATCGCCAGCTCGATCGGATCATCCCCACCGAGGAGCCGGTCATCCTCCTCGGCGAGACCGGCACCGGCAAGGACCTGGCCGCGCGCACGATCCACGCCCGTGGCCCCCGGGGCGAGCAGTCCTTCGTTCCCGTCAACTGCGCCGGGCTGGCCGAGAGCCTGCTGGAGGCCGAGCTGTTCGGCCACGAGCGCGGCGCGTTCACCGGCGCCGACCGGGCGCGGCCCGGTCTGCTGGAGCTGGCCAACCGCGGCACGCTGTTCCTGGACGAGGTCGGCGACATGAGCCCGCGGATGCAGGGCGATCTCCTGCGGGCCCTGCAATCGGGCGAGGTGCGGCGGCTCGGCGGGCGCCAGCCGATCCGGGTCGACGTGCGGGTGATCGCGGCGACCCACCGGGATCTTCGCGAGCGGGTGCGCCAGGGGAGCTTCCGCGAGGATCTGTACTTCCGGCTGCACGTGCTGGAGCTGCGCATGCCGCCGCTGCGGGAGCGCAGCGAGGACATCCCGCAGCTCGTGGACGAGCTGCTGCCGCGTCTGGTGAAGGGCGGCAAGCCTCCGCGCCTGTCCGGCGGCGCCATGGCGCGGCTGATGGCCTACTCCTGGCCCGGCAACTTCCGCGAGCTGGAGAACGTGCTGCGCCGGGTCGCCGTGCTCGACGCGCCGGCGATCGGCAAGCGGCACCTGCCACCGGAGATCCGCGACGCGGGCGCAGGGGCACGCCGTCCCGGCACGCTGCGCGAGGCGGAGGCCGAGGCGATCCGGCGCGCCATGCGCGCCGCGGAGGGCAACAAGGCGCAGGCCGCGCGCATGCTCGGCATCGACCGCAAGACACTCTACGCCCGGCTCAAGGCGCTCGGGCGCTGAGATGCTCTCCCGCGAGGAACGGATTCTCACCGAGCTGCTGGTCTCCCGAGGGCTGGTGACCTCCGAGCGCCTGGAGGAGCGAGTGGACCAGCATCAGGTCTCGCCGCCGCAGGCGCGCCTCGTCGACATCCTGGTCTCCGAGGGGGACCTCGACCGGGAGACCGGGCGGCAGCTCGCCGAGGAGGCGCGCGACATCGATGGCGGCATGGCCCCCGAGCTGGCGCCGGGCGACCGGCTCGGCGAGTTCACCCTGGTGGGCGAGATCGGCCGCGGCGGCATGGGCGTGGTCTACGAGGCCGAGCAGGAGTCCCTTCGCCGGCGGGTGGCGCTCAAGGTCCTGCCGGCGGAGGCGGCGCGGGACGAACGCCTGGTCCTGCGCTTCCTGCGCGAGGCGCGCGCAGCCGGCCGCCTGCGTCATCCCGGCATCGTTCCGGTCTACGGCTCGGGCAACGAGGGCGGCGTGCTCTACTTCGCCATGGAGCTCATCCACGGCGGCAGCCTGGCCGAGAGGATCGCGGCGGGGACCGTGGCAGGCGAGGAGGCCGCCCGCATCACCCTCGACGCCGCCCGCGCCCTTTCGCACGCTCACGACGTCGGGCTCGTCCATCGGGACATCAAGCCGGAGAACGTGCTGGTCGATCGCGGCGGCCGCGCGCGCATCGCCGACTTCGGCCTGGTTCACGAGAGCCGCGCCGGGAACGTGACGCTGTCCCACTGTCTGTTGGGAACCCCGTCGTACGTCTCCCCGGAGCAGGCGCGCGGCGAGCCCGCCGATCCGCGCTGGGACGTGTACGGCCTGGGAGCCGTCCTTTACGCCATGCTCACCGGGCGGCCGCCGTACGCGGGCGACGTGCCGGCGGCCGTCCTGGGCCGCCTGCTCACCGAGGATCCCGAGGCGGTCTCCGCGCTCAATCCGATGGCGCCGCCGCAGCTCGTCGCCATCTGCACCCGGGCGATGGCGCGGGATCCACAGCGGCGCTACGGGTCGGCCGCCGAGCTCAGCGACGACCTCGAGCGCTTCCTGGCGGGCGACTCCCCGTCGACTCCGCCGCCACGGCCCCGCAGACCCGGGCGGCTCGCCTGGGGGCTGGCGATCGCGATCGCCCTGGCGGCAGCGGGAGGCCTGTGGCTCAGCCAACCCTGGTCCCGGGACGGCTCGTCCCCCGAGGTGTCGGCGACCCCCGCCGCGATCTCGGCCAGGAAAGTCGAGGCGCTCTCCCTGCCCCCGGGCCTCAAGAGCTCCCCGACCCTGTCGCCCGACGGCCGGTGGCTGGCCTATGCCAGCCCCGTGGCCGGGAAGTGGGACCTCTACCTCGCGCGGCTCGGCGAGGGGACCGCGGTCAACCTGACCGCGGTGCGCCCGGGGAACCATGCGCAGCCGAGCTTCTCGCCGGACGGCAGGAGCCTTGCCTTCGCCTGGCGGCGTCCCGTGGACGGGGAGCGGGAGGCGCGCAGCGACATGCCGGCGGCGTACGTGGTCGCCGTCGATCTGGAGGAGCGCCGTTTTCGACAGATCGGCCGGGGCTCCCAGCCCTCATGGTCCGCCGACGGCCTGGAGGTTGCCGTCGTCGGTCGCTCCGGGCCGCGGGACCTGTTTCCCCAGTACAGCCCCGGGCTCCGGGTCGTCAACGCCGCCGGCGGTGAGAGCCGCGTCCTCACCGGCCTGGACGCCGTGGGGCCCGCCTGGTCGCCGGGCGGCCGCTGGATCGCGTTCGTGTCCGACACCGGCGGCCAGTGGGACGTGTGGACGATCCCGGCCGCGGGGGGCGAGCCGACCCGGGTCACCTCGGACGCGGCCAGGGACTGGTCCCCGGCCTGGGCCCCGGACGGGCGCCATCTCTACTTCGGCAGCGACCGTCGGGGCACGCCGGACGTCTGGCGCGTGGCGGTCGATGAGCGAACGGGCCGGGCTCTCGAGGAGCCCCGGCGGGTCAGTCGCGGTATTGCGGTCTCCGCCTTCTTCCTGTCCGCCGACCGGCGGGGGCGACTTGCCGTGCTGCAGGCGGACGAGACGCTGGTGGGCCTTGCGCTGTCGTTCGATCCCATCTCCGGGACGGTCCGCGCCGATCCCCGCTCTTTTCTTCCGGATCTCTCGATCTCGGCACGGTTCCTCGATGCCGGCCCGCGGGGACGGCTGTTCACCTACACCACCACGACGGGCGAGGCCGAGGTGCTGCACCTCCTCGATCTCGAGGCGATGGAGACGGTCCCGTTGCTGCGCAGTCGAACCCCGATGGCCGGCCCGCGCTGGGGGCCGTCGGGAGATCGGATCGCGCTTCAGCTCGATACCGAGATCCGCACGCTGCGGACGAGTGACCGTACCCTGGAGCCGATCGCCGCCGGCGCCACGGATCCGACGTGGTCGCCGGACGGACGCTCACTCGCGGTCGCCGGCGAGGATGGGCGCGTTCTCGTGTTCTCTACCGACTTGCCCGGGGAGCCGCCCGAGGTCCTACCCTCGTACCCGGAAGACGAGGTTCGGTTCCGGCCCTCGTCCTGGTCGACGGACGGAGCGCGCCTCGCGGGAACCGCCCGGGGAGTCGTGGTCTACGACTTTGGACAGGAGCGCTACCGGCGGCTCACGGACCACGGCGAACGACCTGTCTGGGTCGACGGCTCCTCCCGGTTGATCTTCATCGAGGGAAACCGCATTCGTCGAGTGGACGCCGACACCGGCGAGGTCCGGGACGTTCACTCCGCCGCCCCCAACCGTCTCTTCCCCTACCTGAGCCTGGGCCCGGCCGCCGACACCATCTACTTCGCGGTCGCCGGCTCGGATAGCCAGATCTACCTGCTGCAACCCGACCCGGCTCCGTAGCTCAGGGACGGAAGAAGATCTCCACGCGACGCACCGAGCTGGAGAGCCGCCCCTTTGCCGGCGGCCCGTCGATCCGGCTGATGGCCCGATTGAAGGCTGCGTAGAGCGAATGACGTACCGCAGGAGCGGCGGCGGATCGCGACGGATGGGTCCCCAGACGGAACAGGGTCTGGTTTGCGTCGCCCCTGAGCTTGCCCGACACGGGCCCGGGATCTCCCGGCTTCTCCTCGAGGCGGAAGCGCACCGTCTGATCGCAGATCTCCAGCTCGATGAAGCGGCCGGAGATCGGGAGCGTCAAGTCGGTCACGTCGTGGGGAGACGGTGCCCCCGGAGGTGCGTCGGAGGAGAAGACCATCAGGCGATCATCCAAGACCTGCAGCTCGGCATCGTTGCGGCTGGTGGTGGCGTCGCC
>JASFRI010000251.1:0-6308 GCA_050115015.1 Acidobacteriota bacterium | reverse complement strand
AGTGATTGGCGTTCTGGAAGAACACGGAGGAGTATGCCGGGCCGTCCAGCGAGGAGTCGTACCCCGCCTCGATCAGCGCCCAGGCCTTGCGCTCTTCCTCCGCTTTGGAACGGATGAACTCGGTGATGTCCGGGTGGTCGATGTCCAGGATGACCATCTTCGCGGCACGACGGGTCTTCCCGCCGCTCTTGATGACGCCCGCGAAGGCGTCGTACCCCTTCATGAAGGAGACGGGTCCGGACGCGGTTCCCCCGCCGGCGAGCCGCTCGCGGCTGGAGCGGATCGCGGAGAGGTTCGAGCCGGTCCCCGAGCCGAACTTGAACAGCATCCCCTCCGTCTTGGCCAGGGTCAGGATGGAGGTCATGGTGTCCTGGACGGAGTTGATGAAGCACGCCGAGCACTGGGGCTTCTCCTCCACGCCGCAGTTGAACCAGACGGGGGAGTTGAAGGACAGGTGCTGATGCAGCAGCAGCCACTTGAGCTCGCCGTGGAAGGTCTCCGCCTCGTCCGGCGACACGAAGTAACCGCCGCGGCGGCCCCAGCCCGTGATGGTGTCGACCACCCGGCCGATCAGCTGCCGGGCGGAGCGCTCACGCTCCGGGGTGTCGATCTGGCCGCGGAAGTACTTGGAGGCGACGACGTTCGTGGCGAGCTGGGACCAGCTCTTCGGGACCTCCACGTCCCGCTGCTCGAAGACGACCTCTCCGTCGGATCCGGAGATCGTGGCGGTGCGGGCCTCCCACTCCACCTCGTCGAAGGGATCCTGGCCCGGGCGGGTGAACCGGCGCTCCAGGACGACCTGCTCGGGGGCCGGATGCGTCCCGATACGGGACAGATGAATGCGCTCGTCCTCGCGGAGGATGTCGGGGCTGACGGTCGGCCGTTCCGCCGGGAGGGCGCCCTCCTCGGGCACGGAGGCCCGGGCGCTCGCCGGGGCGGGCCCCGGGGAGGAGGCGGGTCGTCCGTTGCCTCCGGACGGTGGAGCTTCGGAACGGGGTCCCTTCGCGGGCTCTCGCGGGAAATCCGTCGACATCAGTCCCTCCTGCAGCGGCTCGGAAGCGTGAGAAGTCGGTCAAAAGGCAAGACAATCCCCCCGATCGACCCGTGGATGGAGTCACTCCGTGTCGGGTTTGCGCACCCGGCGAGATGCGACCGATCCGACCCCGGCCGCGGTGGGGTGGCGCGAGCGGCCGTGGATCCCGCGGAAGTTGCGGCCTCCCGCGGTGACCGGACAAGCGGGGCGAATCCTAGCATCGGCGTCTCGGGGGTGTCAAGACAAAAATACCACATATTGCGTTCCCGATCCTGGAGAGCACCGGATCTTGTGGGAATCCCGGTGCAAAACCTGTGGGTTCCCCCGGCATCTCCTGTGGAAAACCGCCCGTACCTCTCATCAGGATACGAATCTACGACGAAAATGGCAATCCCGGCCCGCGTCAGCCGCCGAACTGGAGCCGGTGCAGCGAGCGGTAGATCCCGTCCGGACGGGCCATCAGCGCCGCATGGGAGCCCTCCTCGGCGAGCCGGCCGTGGTGGAGCACCAGGATGCGGTCGGCGTCCCGGATCGTCGCCAGCCGGTGGGCGATGACCAGGGAGGTGCGGTCCCGGAGCACCACCTGGAGGGCCTCCTGGATACGGGCCTCGGTCGCCGGGTCCACGGACGAGGTTGCCTCGTCCAGCACGAGGACGGCGGGGTCGAACGCCACCGCCCGGGCGAAGGAGAGCAACTGCTTCTCCCCGACGGAGAGGTTGGAGCCCCGCTCGCGGACCGGCTCGTCGTAGCCCGCCCCGAGGCCATCGATGAATCGATCCGCATGGACGGCGGCGGCGGCCCCCCGGATCCGCTCCGGGGGGATGCGGGGATCCCCGAGGGAGATGTTCCCGGCCACGGTGTCCGCGAACAGGAACGGATCCTGGAGGACGATGCCCACGGAGCGCCGCAGGTCGCGCAGGTCGAGATCGCGGATGTCGATCCCGTCGATGCGGATGCTCCCCTCCTGGACGTCATAGAGGCGGACGAGCAGCTTGATCAGGGTGGATTTCCCGGAGCCGGTCCACCCGACGACCGCCACCTCCTCGCCGGGCGCGATCCGGAAGGAGACGTTCCGGAGGACCGGCGACCCCGCCTCGTAGGCGAAGCTCACGTTCTCGAAGACGATCTCCCCGTGGGGGCGGTCCGGCAGCGCCACGGGGCGGGCCGGGGAGACGATGGAGGGGCGGGTGTCGAGCAGCTGCAGGATGCGCTCCGAGGAGGCCATGGCGGCCTGCATGACGGCGTAGCGCTGCGAGAGCTCCTCGAGGGGACGGAAGAACTTCTCCGCGTAGCCGATGAAGGCCACCAGCGTCCCGAAGGTCATCCCGCCCCCCAGGATGCGCCAGCCGCCCGCCCAGACGATGGCGGCCAGCGTGAGGGCGCCCATGAGCTCCACCAGGGCGGAGAAGGCCGAATCGAACGCCACGGCCCGGAGCTCGGCCTGCCGGTGGTCGCCGTTCACCGCAGTGAACTCGCCGTGAGTACGGTCCTCCTGCCCGAACATCTGGACGATCCGCATCCCGGAGACCGCCTCCTGGAGGAACGCGTTGAGCCGGGCCACCCGCGTGCGCACGCGGCGGTAGGCGTCCCGGATCCGGCCGCGGAAGAACCAGGAAAGGGCCAGCATCGGCGGCAGGATCGCGAAGGTCACCAGGGCCATCCGCCAGTCCATCCACAGCAGGATCCCCACGATCCCCGCCAGCTTCACGAGGTCGGCGAGCATCAGGACCAGCCCCGACGTGAAGGCCTCGTTGAGGGACTCCACGTCGGTGGTGACCCGGGTCATCAGGCGTCCCACCGGGTGGCGGTCGAAGTAGGAGGAAGGGAGCGTCTGCAGGTGGCGGAAGACGTGCCCCCGGATGTCCAGGACCACGTTCTGCCCGGTGCGCTCCAGGACGTAGAGCTGCGCGAACCGGAACAGGAGCTCGGCGGCAAGGGCCGCCAGGAACAGCGCCGCCACCGGCGCGAGCCGCTCCATGCGATCCGCGAGGATCGCTCCGTCGATGGCGCGCTTCAGGAGGTACGGCTGGGCCAGCTGGGCCGCACCGACGGCGAGGAGCAGCCCGAAGGACAGCAGGATCAGCCCGCGGTGGGGCCGCACGTAGCGCCACAGACGGCGCACGATCCGGGTGTCGTAGGCCTTCCCCAGGACCTGCTCCTCCTGCTGGTAGAGGGCGGACGGCCGCTTCACGAGGTCTCCAGCCTCTCTTCCAGGAGCGTGCGGCGGAACAGGCGCGCGTAGACGCCGTCGAGGGACAGCAGCTCCTCGTGGGTGCCCTCCTCGACCACCCGGCCGGCCTCCAGGACGACGATCCGGTCGAGATCCACCAGCGTCGCGATCCGGTGCGAGATGACGATGCAGGTGCGTCCCTCCATCAGGCGGCGCAGATGAGCCAGGATCGCGCGCTCGGTGTCGGCGTCGACCGCCGAGAGGGAGTCGTCCAGGATCAGGATCCGCGGATCCGTCAGCACCGCCCGGGCCAGCGTGGCCCGCTGTCGCTGGCCGCCGGACAGGGTGAAGCCCCGCTCGCCGACCACCGTGTCCAGCCCCTCGGGCATGCGGTCGACGTCGCCCTGGAGATGCGCCACGGTCAGGGCGTGCCGCAGCGCCGCCTCGGAGGCGTCCGGGCGGCCGAAGGTCAGGTTCTCCCGTAGCGAACGGGAGAACAGGAAGGCCTCCTGGGGAACGTAGCCGATGCTGCGGCGGACCTGCTCCACCGGTAGCGCGGCGATGTCCCTCCCGTCGATGAAGATGGCCCCCTGGGGGGCAGGGTAGACCCTGGCGATCAGGTTGACGAGCGTCGACTTGCCGGAACCCACCTCCCCGACGAGAGCCACACGGCCGCCCCTGGGGATGCGCAGCGAGACGTCCCGGAGGGCGGGGGGGGAGCCGTCGGGGCCGTAGGTGAAGGTCAGGTCCCGGACCTCGACCTCCCCCTCGAGGAGCCCCCGCGAGTCACGAACCTCTGCGGCGACGAGGCCGTGACCCGGACTGCCGATCCCGGCAGGTAGGTCCCGGCGGGAGGGGGGCGCCGGGATGTCCGGCGTCGTGTCGAGTACCTCCCCGAGGCGCTGCATGGCCCCGAGGCCACGCTGGAAGACGTTCACGATCCAGCCCATGGCGATCGTCGGCCAGGCGAGCATGGCCAGGTATCCGTTGAACGCGACGAAGTCCGGGAAGGCCAGGCTTCCGCGGATCACGTGAGAACCGCCGACAAAGAGGACGATGAGCGCCCCGATGCCGGACGTGCCGCCGATCAGCGCGAGCATGGCTCCCCGGGTCAGCGCCATGGAGAGGTTGCGCCGGCGGTACTCGAAGCTCAGCCGGTGGAAGGCCTCGATCTCGCGCTCCTCCTGCACGTAGGTCTTGACCTGGTTGATCCCCGAGAGGTTCTCCTGGACACGGTTGGACAGCTCGCCGAGCTGCTCCTGGACGGACTTGGAGAGGGCGTACACGCGCCGGCTCATGCGGCTGACCGTCAGGAACAGCACGGGGTAGGGGAGCAGGGCGACCGCGGTGAGCAGCGGGTCGATGCGCAGCATGAACAGCAGCGCTCCGGTGTACAGCACCGCCGTGTTCAAGAGGTTCAGCACGCCGGGCCCGTAGAACGACCGCAGCAGCACGAGGTCGTTCACCCCCCGGGACATGATGTCGCCGGTGCGCTGGGTGTCCAGCCAGCTCGCGCCCAGGGTCTGGAGGTGGCGGAAGAAGCGCTGCCGCACGTCGTAGACGATGCGGCGGCTGTTCCCCAGGATCAGCAGCCGGCTGCCGGTGCGGACCACCGCCATCACCACCGCGACGCCGACCATGGACAGCGCCCAGCCGCCGATGACGGCGAGCTGCGCCCGGCGCTCCATGGCGGAGACGGCGCCTCGCAGCAGCCAGGGCAGGAGCAGGGCGAGGCCGTTCGTCGCCACGAGCAGGGCGATCCCCGCAACGTACCGGGTGCGGTACGGCCGCGAGAACGCGAGCAGTCGCCGGCGACGGGAGCTCACCGGCCCTGCTCCTGAGGACGCGCCGCCCCTCATCCCCCGGCTTGCACCAGGGGAACCAGGACGGCCTCGGCTGCCAGCCGCGGGTTCACGTTCCCCCGGATGCGGCGCACGGCCTCCTCCAGCCGGTCGATGATACCCGGCGCGTCGGGCCCCAGGCGGGCTGCCAGCCCGCGGAGCCGCGGGGCGACGTCCGCGTGGACCAGCGCGTCGTCCGGAGCGTCCTCGTGAAGCAGGGCGAGGTCGCGGAAGAGGGAGACGAGGAGGTCCGCCGCGAACCGGAAAGTCTCCGCATCGGAGCCGGCGGTGGCCGCCAGCCCGAGGGCGTGCAGCAGCCCCTGGGGGCGGCCCGCCGCCTCGAGCATGGTGAGGCCGGCCTCGCGAATCCGGTCATGGGCCTCCAGGTCGAGGGCGAGCGCCGCCCCGACGCTGCCGCCGGCCAGCCGTGCCCGGCGGGCGGCCTCCTCCGGGGGCTGGCCCCGATCCACGAGGAGTCGCGCGAGGTCGGGGGGGGCCAGCGGCACGAAGCGCATGGCCTGGCACCGCGAACGGATGGTGGCCGGCAGTGCGTCGGGACTGGCGCTGAGTAGGACGAGGCAGACGGACGGCGGAGGCTCCTCCAGCGTCTTGAGCAGCGCGTTCGCCGCCTCGCGGTTCATCCGGTCCGCCGGATCCAGGATGAAGACGCGGCGGCGGCCCTCGAAGGGCCGGAACCCCGCCTCCCGGATGAGATCCTGTACCTGCTCGATGAGGATCTGACGGCGGCGCGGCGGGTAGTACAGGACGTCGGCGTGGTGACCCGGAGCCCGCTTCTGGTCCGGCCGCCGCAGACGGTTCTCGCCGTATCCCCTCTCGATCCGGAGGCAGGAGGGGCATTCACCGCAGCCGGTCCCCGGCGCCGCGAGACAGTTCAGCGCCGCTGCCAGGTGGAAGGCGGTCAGCCGCTTGCCGACGCCGTCCGGCCCGTGGAACAGCAGGGACGGATGGAGGCGATCCTCGTCCAGGCCTCGCCGGAGCGCGTCGAGGGCACGATCCTGCCCGACGATGCCTTCGAAGCTCATCGGATCAACCCAGCCCGAGGTGGGCGCCGAGCACCCCGGAAACGCGCCGTGCCACCGCGTCGGCGGGCTCCGTCGCCGGAAGCACCCGGATGCGCTCCGGGCAGGCGCGGGCCCGGGCCAGGAAGCCGTCCCGGACCCGGCGATGGAAGGCCAGGGCCTCCTCGTCGAACCGGCCCTCCGAGGTCGCGCCGTCGGGGGAGGCGTTGCGACGGCGGGCACGA
>JASFRI010000250.1:0-6383 GCA_050115015.1 Acidobacteriota bacterium | reverse complement strand
TGAACGCCTTCGATCTGCTCTTCTGGGCCTTGGGCGCGTACCTGATCCTCCGGATCCTCCAGGAGGATCGGCCGCAGCTCTGGCCGGCGTTCGGCGTCGTGGCGGGTCTCGGGTTGCTCAACAAGTACTCGATGCTCTTCTTCGGCTTCGGGCTGGCCGTCGGCCTCCTGCTGACGCGACAGCGCCGCCAGATGCTGCGGACGGGGCTCTGGATCGGCGGGCTGGCGGCGGCGGTGCTGGTCCTGCCCCATCTCGCGTGGGAGTGGACCCACGGCTGGCCGTCGCTGGAGTTCATGCGCAACGCGTCACAGGAGAAGAACGTGACGCTGTCCGTCGGGGAGTTCTTCACCGGACAGATCTTGCAGGTGGGGTTCGGCCAGGCGGTCTTCTGGCTCGCTGGCTGGGCCTGGTTCGCCTGGCACCCCGCCGCCAGACGCCTCCGGCCCCTGGCCTGGATGTACCCCGTGGTCTTCGCCGTCATGGTGTTCAACGGGGCGAAGGCCTACTACCTGACGCCCATCTACCCGCCGTACCTGGCGGCCGGTGCGGTCTGGCTGGAGGCCCTGACGGCGCGGCGGTGGCTCCCCCGCCTGCGGCCCGTCCTGGCCGCGGCGCTGACGGTCCTGTCCCTGGTCGTGCTCCCCTTCGCCATCCCCTGCCTTCCGGTGGACACGTTCATCGCGTACTCGATGTCCCTGGGATGGGCACCGCGCGCCGAGGAGCACAGCGCCCTCGACGACCTCCCCCAGTACTACGCCGACCAGTTCGGCTGGGAGGAGCTCACCGATCAGGTGGCCGGGATCTACGAGGGCCTCTCCCCCGCGGAGCGCGAGCACTGCGCCATCTACGTACGCAATTACGGCGAGGCGGCCGCCATCGACTTCTTCGGGCGCGGGCGCGGTCTCCCGCCCGCGCTCAGCGCCCACAACTCCTACTATTTCTGGGGCCCGGGGGACACCGAGATGCGGGCGGCGATCATCCTGGGGGGCTCCTCGTCCCTGGAGGAGAACCTCGCCGACCTGGAGGGACCGGACCGGTGCGGCGAGGTCGAGCTCGCCGGTGTGACCGACTGCCGCCACTGCATGCCCTTCGAGCGCGACCGCCAGCTCTTCGTCTGCCGGGATCCGCACTTCACCTTCGCCGAGATCTGGGAGGGGGAGCGCTTCTTCTACTGATCCCGAGCGCCCCGGCCGCCTCGGGACGGCGGTCGCGGGTCGGCCACCGCCGGACGGCCGGCGGATCGACCTCGATCCCCGATCCCGCAACGGCTTGAAAAACCGCACCTTCTCGGCCATCATTAGCGTTCGCCATCGACGAGAGGCCCCATGTCCGAGACGGAGACCCAGGCTGTCCGCGTCCGCATCGCCCCCTCCCCCACCGGGGATCCGCACGTGGGAACCGCCTACCAGGCGCTGTTCAACCACGCCTTCGCCCGGGGCCGGGGCGGGAAGTTCGTCCTGCGCATCGAGGACACCGACCAGGCCCGGTCCACGCCGGAGTCCGAGGCGGCGATCCTGGAGTCGCTGCGCTGGCTGGGCCTGCAGTGGGACGAGGGCCCCGACGTGGGCGGACCTCATGCGCCGTACCGCCAGAGCGAGCGGACGGCCGTCTACCGCGAGCACGTGGACCGCCTGCTGGCCGACGGGCACGCCTACCGCTGCTTCTGCACGAAGGGTCGCCTGGAGAAGATGCGCCTGCAGCGGGGCGCCGAGGGCGGCTACGACCGCCACTGCCGGGAGATCGATGCCGGCGAGTCGCGAAAGCGGGCCCACGCCGGCGAGGAGTTCGTGGTCCGGATGAAGGTTCCCGTGGAGGGGGAGTGCGTGATGCACGACCTGCTCCGCGGACCGATCTGCAAGGACTGGGCCTCGGTGGACGACCAGGTGATCCTGAAGTCGGACGGCTTCCCCACGTACCACCTGGCGAACGTGGTGGACGACCACCTGATGGAGATCTCCCACGTCATCCGCGGCGAGGAGTGGATCAACTCGGTGCCCAAGCACCTGCTGCTCTACCGCTACCTCGGCTGGACGCCGCCGGCGTTCTGCCACCTGCCGCTCCTGCGGAACGCCGACAAGTCGAAGCTCTCGAAGCGCAAGAACCCCACCTCCATCGGCTACTACCGGCGGGCGGGATTCCTCCCCGAGGCGTTGCTGAACTTCCTCGGCATGATGGGCTGGACGATGCCCGACGGCGAGGAGAAGTTCACCGTGGCGCAGATGGCGGAACATCTGACGCTGGAGCGGATCTCCCTGGGCGGTCCGGTGTTCGACGTGGCGAAGCTCAAGTGGCTCAACGCCCGCTACATCCGGGAGGACTACGCGCCGGACGCTCTCCTCGGCGCGCTGGAGGGATGGGCGCTGAACCGGGAGCTGCTGGGGCGGATCGTGCCGCTGGTGCAGCCGCGCCTGGAGACCCTGGCGGACTGGGGACGTCTGACGGCGCCCTTCTTCGCCGACGAGATCGAGCTGGACCCGGCGGAGCTGACGATCAAGAAGAAGAGCCCCGAGGAGGTGGTGGAGATCCTGCAGCTCTCCCTCTGGCGGCTGGACGCACAGCGGGATTTCTCCGGTCCGGCGCTGAACGAGACCTTCCGGGCGCTGGCGGAGGCCTTCGGCCTGAAGCTGCGGGACCTGCTGGCGCCGTTCTACGTCGCGCTGAGCGGCTCCCGGGCCTGGACGCCGCTGTTCGACTCGATGGCGATCCTAGGTCCCGACATGAGCCGGATGCGGCTGCGGCGCGCCCTGGAGGCGCTGGGAGGGGTGTCCACGAAGCAGCGCAAGCAGCTGGAGCGGCGTTACGCCGAGCTTCTCGGCGGGAGGGACCGATGAGCACCGATTCCGGATACCGCGGCGACTTCATCCGCGACCTGATCGCCGACGACGTGGCGGCGGGAAAGCACGGCGGCAAGGTGGTCACCCGCTTCCCGCCGGAGCCGAACGGTTTCCTGCACATCGGCCATGCGAAGTCGATCTGCCTGAACTTCGGCGCCGCCGCCGAGCATGGCGGCGTGACGAACCTGCGCTTCGACGACACGAACCCGATCACCGAGGAGAGCCGCTACGTGGAGGCCATCCAGGAGGACGTGCGCTGGATGGGGTTCGACTGGAAGGACCGGCTGTTCTTCGCCTCGGACTACTACGAGCGGCTCTACGACATCGCCGAGCACCTCATCCGGAAGGGGCTGGCCTACGTCGACGACCTGAGCGCCGACGAGATCCGCGAGCACCGGGGCACGCTCAAGGAGCCGGGCCGCGCCAGCGCCTGCCGGGAGCGGGGTGTCGAGGAGAACCTCGACCTGTTCCGGCGGATGCGCGCCGGGGAGTTCCCCGACGGCGCGCGGGTCCTGCGCGCGAAGATCGACATGGCGTCTCCGAACATCAACATGCGCGACCCGGTCCTCTACCGGATCCTGCGCGCCGAGCACCACCGCACCGGCGACGCCTGGTGCATCTACCCGATGTACGACTACACCCATCCCCTGTCCGACGCCTTCGAGGGGATCACGCACTCCCTCTGCACCCTGGAGTTCGAGGACCACCGGCCGCTCTACGACTGGGTCATCCGCGAGAGCGACGTGGAGTGCACGCCGCAGCAGATCGAGTTCGCGCGGCTCAACCTGAGCTACACGGTGCTCAGCAAGCGGAAGCTCAACCGGCTTGTCAGGGAAGGGGTGGTCTCCGGCTGGGACGACCCGCGGATGCCGACGCTCTCGGGACTGCGGCGGCGCGGCTGCCCTCCGGAGGCGATCCGCGCGTTCTGCGACGAGATCGGCGTCAACAAGCGGGACTCGGTGGTGGATGTGGCGAAGCTGGAGCACGCCATCCGGGAGTACCGCAACCGCACCGCACCGCGGGTGATGGCGGTCCTCCGGCCGCTGAAGATCGTGCTGGAGAACTACCCGGAGGGGCAGGTCGAGGAGATCGAGGCGATCAACAACCCCGAGGACGAGGCCGCCGGCACCCGGGTGCTTCCCTTCGGCCGCGAGCTCTGGATCGAGGCGGACGACTTCCGCGAGGACCCGCCGAAGAAGTTCTTCCGCCTGGGGCCGGGCCGGGAGGTCCGCCTGAAGCACGCCTACATCATCCGCTGCGAGAGCGTGGTCAAGGACGAAGAGGGTCGGATCGTCGAGGTGCGCTGCACCTACGACCGCGAGACCCGCGGCGGCAATACGCCGGACGGGCGCAAGGTGCGCGGCACCCTGCACTGGGTGTCGATTCCCCACGCGGTGGAGGCGGAGGTCCGTCTCTACGACCACCTCTTCCGCGACCCCTACCCGGGGGCGGAGCGCGACTTCCTCGAGGACCTGAACCCCGACTCCCTGGAGACGCTGCGGGGCTGCAAGCTGGAGCCCTCGCTGCAGGGCGCGGCTCCCGGCAGCGCCGTCCAGTTCCTCCGCCACGGCTACTTCTGCGTCGACGCCGTCGACTCCCTGCCCGACCGCCCCGTCTTCAACCGCACCGTCTCCCTCCGGGACACCTGGGCCCGCATCGAGTCCAAGGGCTGATGGGGAATGATGGAATGATGGGGTCGGACCGTCGGAAGTGTTGCCCTCGCAAGAGATATGGTGATTCCACCCCCTGAAAAGGGCCTTAGAAGGCCCATTCCGGTGCCGAAATGGGCCCTCTAACGGAACCCAATACGATCTCCATTCGGTACGCCCCGAGTCCTCCGCGGGCTTAACAGGCTGCTGAAAAACTCCGGGGCCCGCGCGCGAGCCGTTTTCGAGGAGGTCGGCGCCCGAGGTCAGCCATCGACCCGACCCGATGGGACCGCCGCGGCCGCGCCCCCCGGCTTCCCGCAAACGCCTCGCGCCCTTCGGGTTGCGGCGGCGTAGTGCCGTCTGCTTCGTTCCCGCTCCTCCCCGATGCACATCGGCATCGCGTCGTCGCGGCGCCTCGCAGCCGGCACCACGGCGCTTGCAACGCGGGGGCGCGGAGTTCTTCAGCGACCTGTTAGAGGGGCCATTTCGGCCCCCAAATGGCCGCTTTCGCGCGAATCAGCCCCCCCGAATCACTGCAAGCTGCCCGCTTTCAAGCATTTCTGACGGTCCGACCCGGCGTGCTGGCGGGGGACGGGGCTGCTGGCTATGTTGAGACGACGGGGGTCTGGAGGAGGCTCATGCGAGGAGGTCGGATCGTGGTCGCGGCCCTGACGGTGATGCTCCTGTCCGGGGGACCTGCTGCGGCCGACTGGACCTTCCGGCTGCACGGGGCGCTGGTCGAGGCCTCCGCCGACACCGGCGACGACGCGGCGGACGGCGCGCCGGAGAGCTCCTACCGGTTCGGGACCTCGGGCGGGCTCGGGATCGGCTTCGAGATCCTCCCCTCTCGCTGGGTCGGGATCGAGTTCTCGACGCTGCTCGCCGGGATGAGCGTCGAGGTGGCGACGTCCGATACCGGGACCTCGATCAGCGAGGACCTCGCCATGATGCCGTTCACGCTCGGCGCGCCGATCCACTTCATCCCCGGAGAGCGGCCGGTGGATCTGTACCTCGCTCCGACGCTGAACTACGTCACCTATTTCAATCTCGACCTCCGGACCGGTGACGACTACGACATCGACGTCGACCTCGGATCGGATCGTGCGCCGGGGCTGACCCTCGGTCTCGAGGCGCCGGGCAACCGGAAGTGGGCGTTCAGCGCCAGCGCCCGCTACCTGCGCACGTCCCGCGAGGACGTCGACATCAACCCGTACATCTACAGCCTCGGGTTCGCCGTGCATTTCGACTGACGGGGAGACCCGGGGCGGCGTCCCGAGGTGGCAGGGGCGGCCTCGACCATGGCAACGGCGCGTCCAGGTTGGGTTAGAGGGCCCATCCTGCCCCTGAAATGGGCCACCCAAGACGTCCCGCCCCCCCTGAAATCAAACTGAATCGCTTGCTATCAACAATTGTCGGGGTCCGACCCGCGCCCCCCCGCGAGAGCGCGAGACATTGACGGGGGACGCCGGGAGGTCGAGGATCCCGGGGACGGAGGTAGGGTCATGACATGGCGCCCGTTCCTCGCGACCCTCGGGTTCGTCCTGGCGACGACCGTGGGCCCTCCGGGCTTCGCCGGAGAGCCCTCCTCGGCCCCCCATGACTGGCGGGGTCTCGCCGGCCCGGTCACCTGCGACGGCAAGGCGTTCCCCCTGCACCCGGACACGCTGGCGACGGATCCGGGGGTGCCGTCTCCCTGCCGCGGCGACGACGGGGTCGTGACGCTGACCGCGCAACTGCGAGACGGGAGGTTCGCCCTCGTCCCGGTGACGCTGACCAAGGGCCAGCGCCGGGTGGATGCCGCGGACTTCCCGGGTCTCGCCCGGACGGGGCTCCACCACGGCACCGCGCTGCTCGAGAAGAAGAGCATCACCGGCAGGCCCGTGGAGGAGATCACCCGCCT
>JASFRI010000249.1:0-6397 GCA_050115015.1 Acidobacteriota bacterium | reverse complement strand
CGACCAGATCCGGCTCATCAGCTCGGAGGTGGGCCTGCTGCCGCGCACGCACGGGTCGGCGCTGTTCACGCGTGGGGAGACCCAGGCCCTCGTCACCGCCACCCTCGGCACCAAGGAGGACGTCCAGCGGCTCGACTGGCTCGAGGGCGAGTCGGAGCGCCGGTTCCTGCTGCACTACAACTTCCCGCCGTTCTCCGTCGGGGAGGTGCGCTTCCTCCGTGGCCCCGGCCGGCGGGAGATCGGCCACGGCGCGCTGGCCAGCCGGGCCCTCGAGCCGATGCTGCCCTCCAAGGAGGATTTCCCCTACACGATCCGCGTCGTGTCGGACATCCTCGAGTCGAACGGCTCGTCCTCGATGGCGACGATCTGCGGCGGCGCGCTCGCCCTGATGGATGCCGGCGTACCGCTCCGGAAGCCCGTGGCCGGCGTGGCGATGGGACTGGTGATGCAGGGGGACCAGTTCCGGGTCCTCTCCGACATCGCCGGCGCCGAGGACCATCACGGGGACATGGACTTCAAGGTGGCGGGAACGCGCGACGGGATCACCGCCCTCCAGATGGACATCAAGATCGCCGGCGTCAGCCGGGACGTCATGTCCAGCGCGCTGCAGCAGGCCCAGGCCGGACGTCTGTTCATCCTGGACCGCATGGCGGACGCTCTCCCCGAGCCGCGCACGGAGATCTCGGCCTTCGCCCCGCGCATCCTGACGATCACGGTCCCGAAGGACAAGATCCGCGAGGTGATCGGCCCCGGGGGCAAGATGATCCGCTCCATCGTCGAACGGACCGGCTGCAAGATCGACATCGATGACGACGGCACGGTCAACATCGCCTCGACGGACGTCGAGGCGGCGCGCCGGGCCATGGAGATCATCGAGGAGATCACCGCGGAGGCGGAGGTCGGCAAGACGTACCTGGGGAGGGTGCAGCGCCTGACGGGGTTCGGTGCTTTCGTGGAGATCATGCCGAACGTGGAGGGCTTGCTGCACATCTCGGAGGTCGCCCACTACCGTGTCGGCGAGATGTCCGACGAGATGACGGAGGGGGACGAGGTGATGGTCAAGGTCATCGAGATCGACGGCCAGGGCCGGGTCCGCCTCAGCCGCAAGGCCCTGCTCCCGAAGGAGGAGACCGCAGGAGCTTCCCATGGGCCCTCGGGGTCCCATGGGCCCTCGGGGTCCCATGGGCCCTCGGGGTCCCATGGGCCCTCCGGGTCCCGCGGGCCCTCCGGCCGGGGTGGCGGCGGATCGGATCGCCGGCGCCGGCGGCCGCCACGGCGGTAGCGCGACGCTCTTTCCTTCCGGACGCGGAGGAGGCATACTGGGGCCGGGTCGGGTGCTGGGATCCGGCACCCGACCCCTCCCCGGGCGGGGCGCCTCCCGCAGAGAGAGGAGAGCCTTGAGGCTTGGCGAGCTTCTGATCCAGCAAGGGCTTCTCAACGAAGCGCAGCTACGCACCGCACTCCGCACGCAGGAGTTCTTCGGCGGTCACCTCGGCTCGATCCTGATCGACCTGGGATTCGTCGAGGAGGGTGCACTCGGCGATACGCTTTCCCGAGCCGCCGGCGTGCGCTACGCGTCCCCGGAGCTGCTCGAGGACATCCCGGACGAGGTGATCCAGGCCCTCCCCGCCAAGGTGGCGGACCGGCACAAGGCCATCCCGCTCCGCATCCACGAGAGGCGCCTCCACCTGGCGATGCTGAACCCCCGGGATCTGGTGGGTCTCGACGAGATCGCGTATCTGACGGGGATGGTGGTGATCCCGTACGTGGCGCCCGAGTTCCGCGTCTTCCGTGCCCTGGAGCGCTACTACGGCCTGCGGCGGGAACGGTCCGACCGGATCTCCGTCTCGGGGAACGTCGACCTGGAGCCGCCCGCGCCGCAGGAGCGGCCCTCGCCACCGGAGCCGGCGGGAGCGATCGAGGCCGGCGTGGGTCTGGATGGCCTGCCGCTGGACGCCGAGCTGTCCCACGAGTCCCTCGCTTACGAGACTCCCTCCACCGGGTCGTCCGACCCGATCCTGGACCGGCTCCCCCGCAGCCTGGACGAGTGGCGGGAGGGCGCCGCGGCGACGGCCCCGGCCGGAAGCCCGGCCGCCCCGGCGGGACCCGTCTCGGCCTGGGGTGGGGCGGCAGAGGATCCCGGCGCGCCGGCGCCCGCCGCCGTGGAGCCGGAGGTTGACGATCCGCTGCGGGAGCCCGCGACGCGCCTGCTGTCGGCGGTCAACCGGGACGACATCGCCCGGATCGTGCTCGAGGTCGCCGGGCGCCTGTTCCAGCGTCGGCTCCTGTTCTTCCTGCAACGCGACCGCATCGTCGGATGGGACGGCGGCGGGGACGGAGTCTCGCGGGAGCGCCTGCGGAGCGTCCTGCTGCCGCGGGAGTCGCTGTCCCTGTTCTCCACGGTCCAGGACGGCGGCGGGCCGTTCCGTGGGCCCGTCGTGGACCTGCCCTCGAACCGCCGTCTGTTCCAGGATCTCGGACTCGCCCCGCCCCCGGAGGCCTTCCTGCTGCCCCTGATGCTCAAGGGGCGGGTGGTCTCGGTGCTCTATGGCGACAACGGGAAGGCGTCGCTGGGAGACGTGGACCTGCACCTGCTGGGCCGGCTCCGGCTGCAGGCCTCGATTGCGCTGGAGATCCTGATCCTGCGAAACAAGCTGCAGGCCGTCTGAGGCCGCCTCAGGGGACGCATGACCCCGGGACCAGAGGAGAGGGCGGATGCGCTGCCCCGGTCGCAGCGGACGGCGCTCCTCGAACTCGCCCGCCGGGCCCTCGAGCGGCACCTGGAGGGGCTGAGCGCGCCGTCCCCGCCCGACGACCCCCTCCTGCAGCGGGCCGGAGGCGTGTTCGTCTCCCTTCACCGGGGAGAGGATCTCGCCGGCTGCATCGGCTACATCGAGTCGGAGGATCCGCTCCCCCGGACCGTGATCGGCGCCGCCATCGCGGCGGGTACCCGGGATCCGAGGTTCCCGCCGGTGACGCCGGAGGACCTGGCCGCGATCCGGATCGAGATCTCCATACTCTCGCCGCTCCGGCCGCTAAACGACCCGGCGTCCATCGAGGTCGGGCGGGACGGCCTGCTGATCGAGGGCGGAGGACGTCGAGGGCTGCTCCTCCCGCAGGTCGCCGCCTCCCAGGGCTGGGACCCGGAGACCTTCCTCCGGGCGGTGTGCGACAAGGCCGGGCTGCCGTCGGACGCGTGGAGGCAGGGGGCGGCCCTCTACCGCTTCACCGCCCAGGTCTTCTCGGAACCGGCCGGCCAGGGCCCGGAAGGCCGCTGAGAAGCCGCGGCCCGGGTCAGAGCCGGGCGAGCTTGTCCCCGACGTTCATCTCGCGGTACGCGCGGATGATCTTCCCCGTGGCGAGATGGTCCCGCACCCCGACAATCACCATCTGCCCCAGGACCACGGGGAACTCCCCGGTCTCCTGGAGCTCCTCCGGAGGCACCGCGTCGGCGATGGTCCGGGTCGAGTAGAAGTTGCCGCTGCGGCGGTAGTCCCGGTACACGACCAGGGAATCACCCGGCTTGAGGTCGGGAGCGGCGGCGAGGTCGATCTCCACGATATCCCCCGTGCCGAACTCGGCGCCGTCCCCCTGCCCGTAGACGATGAAGCCGTCAGGGGCCTCCGGAAGGACGACCTCGTGGCGATCCAGGGTGCTGGACGTGACCAGCGGGACCGGACGCTCCACGAAGGGCACGAGCCAGTCCCCGACCATGATCGGGAAGCAGGAGTCCACGATCATCGCGGTGGAGGTGTGGGCCTGCGCGGCGATGACGCGGATGCGGCCCATCTGGGTGACCACCTCGCCGAGCAGTTCGCGGGTGGCGGGGTGGTTCACCTGCTGGCCGCGAGCCCGGAGCACCGAGTACTCCTGCCCCGGAGCCACGCCGTCGTCGAGCCCCTGCGCGATGTACACGATGTCGAAATCCGCGAGCAGTTCCTTGTTGTGGTCCTCCCGCTCGGCGATCGACAGGTCCGGGGTCTCCGGCGAGGGGACGACGTAGCTGGAGCAGTAGAGGTCGGTCTCGTCGGCCACGGGACGCAGCTCCGGCCCCACGAGGGTCGGGGCCCCCTCCCCTGGCTGGGGGATCACGGGCTGTCCCGGCTGCAGCAACGGGTTCACCGCCACCGGCTGCTGGGGTGGCGCCTCCGGCTGCTCCGGCACCGTCTCGACGACCTCGACGCCGGTCTCGTCCCCCTCGCCGGTGCCCAGCACGGTGGGAGGTGCCGGGATCAGCAGGGGATCGCCCGGGTAGATCCAGTGGGAGTCCAGGATGTACCGGTTCTGGTCCCAGATCTGGGGCCACAGCCAGGGGTCCCCCAGGAAGCGGGCGCTGAGGTCCCAGAGAGTGTCCCCGACGACGATCGTGTGCAGCTGGCTGTCCTCGGGAAAGGCCGCGGGATCCGGCGGATCGTACGGCGTCCAGTGGCCCCGGACGAACTTCCCCTCCTTGGGCGGGTGATGGGGCTCGGTGGGGTGCGCCTGCTGCGCGAGGGTGACACCGCCGAGGAGGAGAAGAACGGAAAACCCGGCCGCAAGCGGTGTGGCCAGCCGTCGCTGGATGGGCATGAAACGGCCTCCTTTGTCAGGACCTTCGACGACGTCCGCCGCCTATGATAGCAACATCACCATTACTGTCAAGGGTTTTCGGGTGGTCGCTCAAGTCCTGCTTGAGACCTGGATCCGGCCCTCGACGCCCCGGCCCCACGCGGAAAGTATAGGTGCGAATGTTCCGGTTTCAAGGGAGTTCTTCGGTCCCGGAGGTCGGCTCGGGATCCCGGGCACGATACAGGCACAGGGCTGCCTCCCCGTAGCGGGCCACCCGCTCCAGGGTCAGATTCTGGACAGCGGTCCGGGACTCCCTGGAGGGGCACTCCGCCACGATCCGCCCTCCCGGCGCCAGGAGTCCGGAGCCCGGGAGGCGCCGCAGCGCGGCCCGCCGGAGATCGAAGGCCTCGTAGGGCGGATCCAGGAAGATGAGCGCGTACGGCTCGGCACCGTCGGCGCCGCGGCGGAGAACCTCCAGCACGTCCCCCTCCACCACCCGGGCCCGCGCGGCCAGGCCACAGGCCTCCAGGTTGCGGCGGATCAGTCCCGCATGGGACCCCCGCTGCTCGACGAACGTGGCCGCGGCGGCCCCCCGGCTCAGGGCCTCGATCCCGACGGCCCCGGTCCCGGCGAACAGATCGAGAAAGCGACTGCCGGCGACCTCCGCCTGCAGGATGTTGAAGAGAGCCTCCCGCACGCGGTCCCCCGTGGGCCGGATGTCCCGGCCGGGGAGGCTCCGCAGGGGCCGGCCGCGCAGCGTGCCGCCGATGACCCGCATCGCGGCCTCACTCGGACCGGGAGGCGATCGTCACGCCCCGGGCGCCGGACTTCCGGGCCACGTCCATGACGTCGACGACGGTCTCCAGCGGCGTGTGACGATCGGCCCGGAGCACCACGTAGCGGTCCGGATCCTCCTCCTCCAGAGCCCGGCGGATGCGGGCCTCCAGGGCGCCCAGCTCCACCGGCTCGTCCCGGAACCGGAGGCTCCCTTCACGGTCGATCCAGACGGTGAGCTCCGTGGCGTCCTGGGCCGTCCCGGTCTCCGCCTCGGGCAGCTCGAGGTCGAGGCCGGTGGTGTCGAGGAAGGTCGTCGACACGGCGAAGAAGATCAGCAGCAGGAACACCGCGTCGATCAGCGCCGAGAGGTCGATCCGGACCTCCCGGCGTCGGCGGCGTCGCAGCTCCACCCTCAGCTCCCGTCGCCGCCCTGCTCCGCGGCCTGTCCCCGCGCGAGGACGGCATCGGCCCGCAGGCCGTCCAGCGTCTCGTCGCCGACCCGGCCGCGGAACATCTGGCGGGTCAGCTGGAACACGTGCTTCTCCATCTCGAGCACGTAACGGTCGGCCACCCCGGAGAAGTAGTTGTACATGACGAGGGCGAAGATGGCGATGGGCAGCCCCGTGGCGGTGGTGATGAGCGCCTGGGAGATCCCGTCGGCGAGGTTCTGTGCGTTCCCCACGCCCTTCAGGCCGATGTCCTGGAACACCTGGATCATCCCCAGCATGGTCCCGAGCAGTCCCAGCAGCGGCGCGATGCCGGCGATGGTCCCGAGGGCGTTGAGATACCGTTCCAGGAAGCCGATCTCCTGGCGCCCGGCATCCAGGACCGCCTCCTTGACCTCCTCCCGCCCGTAGGGGAAGTTGTCGAGGGCCGCCGCGATGATGTTGTGGAACGGGCCGGGGTGGCGCCGGCAGTACTCCCGGGCCTGGTTGAGCTGTCCGCCGGCGAGGAGCGCATGGAGGGTCTCGTAGGAGTCCATGCGGATGATCTTGGTGCGGCGCAGGTTCCAGAAGCGCTCCAGCGTGATCGCGAGTGCGCCCACCGAGCACAGCAGCAGCAGGTACATCAC
>JASFRI010000248.1:0-6398 GCA_050115015.1 Acidobacteriota bacterium | reverse complement strand
GTCCGGGGGCTCGGACCTGCTGCAGAACTACAAGAACCGGCTGAACCCCCGGGGACACCTGATCTCGTTGACCGGCATCGAGGAGATGAAGGGGATCTCCGGGGACCGCATCGGCGGCCTGGTCCGACTCGCGGACCTCGAGGCGACCCCGTCCCCGATCCCCTCGTACCCCGCGCTGGCGCGGGCCGCCTCCTGCGTCGCCTCGACGCTGGTCCGGCAGCAGGCCACCGTGGGCGGCAACCTCCTCGTGGAGACCCGCTGCTTCTACTTCAACCAGACCGAGTTCTGGCGCCGCAGCGTCGGCTACTGCATGAAGGCGGACGGGGACGTCTGCCTGGTGGTACCCCAGAAGGAGCGCTGCTACGCGACCTACTCCGGCGACCTGGCGCCCGTGCTGATGGTGCTCGACGCCTGCTATCACCTCGCGGGTCCCGACGGGCGGCGTGAGGTCCGGGCCCGGGAGTTCTACCGGGGGGACGGGATCGAGCGGAACGTGAAGCGGCCCGAGGAGATCCTCACCCACGTGACGCTCCCGCCCGCGTCCCGGGAGCTGCGGGCCGACTATCTCAAGCTGCGTGTCCGGGACACCCTCGACTACCCGATGATGAGCGTGGCCGCCTCCCTGGGGGTGGACGACGAGGCGGTCCGGGAGCTCCACGTGGTCGTCAACGCGGTGGACACCCGCCCGCTGGACTTCGAGGAGTACACCTCCGGCCTGGCCGGCCGGACCTTCGACGAGGCGTTCATCGAGGAGGTCGCGGCGGAGGTGAGGGACCGGTGCCGGCCGGTGAAGAACCTCGTCCTGTCGACGGCGTACCGGAAGAAGATGGTGGGCGTGTTCCTGGCCCGCATCCTCCGGGGGTTCGCCGGTGCGGGGCGCGCCGAGGCGGTCGCGGTCTGAGGGCCGGTGAGGCCGCCCCGGATCCTCTCCGAGCGTCAGGGCAGCTGGCTCCTCAGCCTCTTCCCCCCCTTGCTGTTCCAGCGGGTCCGGGTCCGCTTCGCGGATGGCTTCCGCGAATGCCGCGTGGTGATCCGCCGCAGCCTGCTGACCCGCAACCTCCACGGCACGACCTTCGGCGGCACGATCTTCGCCGCGGCGGATCCGATCCACGCCATCATGTACTGGCAACGGTTCGCGAGGGCCGGGGAGCACGTCCAGGCATGGACCCGGAGGGGCGCGGTCCGCTACCTGGAGCCCGCCACCGGCCACCTGGTGCTGCGGTTCCGCCTCGAGGACGCGGACCTGGCCGCCGCCCGGGCGGCCCTCGACCGGGAGGGCCGGTTCGTCCGGACCCACCCGGTGGAGGCGAGGGACGCCGCCGGGCGGATCTGCGCGGTGGTCGAGAACGAGGTCTACCTGCGGCATCCCACCGGAGAGGGGCGGGGTTCCGCGGCGTTCTGAGCCGGCGGCCCGGGAGGCCGGGAGGGCCTGATAGACTGCCGCGGTCGCCGGCCGGCTCCCGGGTCCGCGAGTCCCAGGCCGGGGAGCGCCCGCGACGGGAAGGGGACGACCATGAGCAACGGATGGAGTCGGGACGGCGGGCCCGTGATCGATCTGCCGAAGAACTTCCCGAAACAACTGCCCGTGTCGGGGATCGTGATCGGCGTGCTGGCCCTGTTCGGGATCTGGTTCCTGTTCACGAGCTTCCTCCAGGTCGCGCAGGACGAGGTCGGCGTCATCCTGCGGTTCGGGAAATACGTCCGCACCGTGGAGCCCGGCCTGCGGTTCAAGCTCCCCCTCGGGATCGAGACCGTGCGCAAGGTCCCGGTGGAGCGCCAGCTGAAGCTCGAGTTCGGCTACCGGACTGAACTGGCGGGCCAACGCACGCAGTACAGCTCCTCGGACTTCAGCGAGGAGGCCATGATGCTGACCGGCGACCTGAACGTCGCCGTCGTGGAGTGGTCGGTGCAGTACCGCATCCACGATCCCCGCGCCTACCTCTTCAATGTCCGCAACCCCGAGGCCACCTTCCGTGACGTCAGCGAGGCGGTGATGCGGACGGTGGTGGGCGATCACAGCGTCGACGAGGTGGTCACCTCCGGCCGTGACGAGGTCGCCGTCGCGGCGCAGACGATGCTGCAGGAGCTGCTGGATCGCTACGAGATGGGCATCTCGATCCTGCAGCTGGTCCCGCAGGACGTGAACCCCCCCGACCCCGTGAAGCCGGCCTTCAACGAGGTGAACCAGGCGATCCAGGAGAAGGAGACCCTGGAGAACGAGGCGGAGGCCGACTACAACCGGGCGATCCCGCTGGCCGAGGGACAGGCGGCGCAGCGGATCTCCGAGGCGGAGGGCTACGCGGAGCAGCGGGTCAACCAGGCCAAGGGCGACGCCGCCCGCTTCGAGTCCGTGCTCGCCGAGTACCGCCGGGCGCCCGGGGTCACGCGCCAGCGCCTGTGGCAGGAGACCCTGCAGGAGGTCATCGCCCACTCGGGCAACCGGGTCGTGGTGGATCGGGATCTGCAGGGCCTGGTTCCCCTGCTCAACCTGGGAGACGGCCTCTCGCCGGCTGCACCCCCACAGAAGAGCAAGGAGGACGGACGATGAACCCGCGTGCGCTGCTGGTGGTCCTGCTGGTGGTCGTGCTGGCGTTGCCGGTCCTCCTCGGCTCCCTCTACGCCCTCCCCGAGTGGGAGCAGGTGGTGATCACCCGCTTCGGGGAGCCGGTGGGGGATCCCGTGACCGAGCCGGGCTTGCACTTCAAGGTCCCCTTCATCGACACCGTGAACCGGTTCGACAAGCGCTGGCTCGCCTGGGACGGCGACCCGAACCAGATCCCGACGAGCGACAAGAAGTACATCCGCGTCGACACCTTCGCCCGCTGGCGCATCATGGACCCGCTCGCGTTCTTCAAGGCGGTCTACGACGAGCGCGGCGGTCAGAGCCGGCTGGACGACATCATCGACGGCAAGACCCGCGACGCCATCGCCAGCTACGACCTGATCGAGGTGGTTCGCTCCACGAACCGGGAGTTCGAGATCTCGGAGGAGCTCGCCAGCTTCGAGCTCGCCGCCCGGGTCCAGACGGAGATCCGCGTCGGCCGGGAAGAGATCACCCGGAGGATCCTGGAGGCCTCGGCGGCGATCTCGCCACAGTTCGGGGTCGAGCTGGTCGACGTACGCTTCAAGCGCATCAACTACGTCGAGGCGGTGCAACGTTCCGTCTTCGACCGCATGATCTCGGAGCGCACCCGCATCGCCGAGCGCAGCCGGTCGGAGGGGCGTGGGCGCAGCGCCGAGATCCGGGGACGCAAGGAGCGGGACCTGCGGCGCATCCAGTCGGAGGCCTATCGGAAGTCGGAGGAGATCAAGGGCACCGCCGACGCCAAGGCGGCGGCGATCTACGCCCAGGCCTATGGCAAGGACGAGGCGTTCTACCGCTTCTGGAAGACGATGGAGACCTTCCGGCGCACGCTGGATCCCAGAACCACGCTGGTGCTCTCCACGGACGCCGAGTGGCTGCGCTTTCTCGAGAACGCCGGCGGGAACTGAGTGGCCAGGTGGGGCCACGGAACCCGGGAGGGGAGGATGGGCGGAGCCGTGCGCGTGGTGGCGCTGGCGGAGACGCTGGCGCGGTTCGACGACGCCTGGAGCCCCCGCATCGTCGGCGAGCTCAACGGCCAGCATCTGAAGGTGGCGAAGTTCCGGGGGCCGTTCACCTGGCATCGCCACGCCGACGAGGACGAGGCCTTCCTGGTCCTGCGGGGCAGCTTCCGCCTGGAGCTCCGGGACGGCACGCTGGACGTCGGCGAGGGGGAGCTGGCCATCGTCCCCCGGGGCGTGGAGCACCGGCCGGTGGCCGACGAGGAGGCCCACGTGCTCCTGTTCGAGCCGGCCTCCACCCGGAACACCGGGGACGTCACCGGGCCCCGGACGGTCGAACGCCCGGAGTGGGTCTAGCCCGCCGGCCGCCGTCTTCGTTTCCGGCCGTTCGAACCGCGAGGCGGTGGATCATCCGGGCCGCGTGGAGGCGACGCGGCGCGGCCGTCAGCTGTCCTGATCCGCGAGGGGGGCGTCGTCCGCCGCGAGGTGGGCCGTGTCGTTGAAGCGCCGCAGCTTCCCGAGGGCTCCCAGACGCAGGGTGGTCAGGGAGGCATTGTCCACGGGGAAGCGGCGGTAGGCGCTCGAGGGCAGCTCCAGGGCGTGCAGCACGGCGGTGACCACGCAGGCGAAGTGCGTCACCACGACGATGCGGCCGCCGGGATGGGAGGTCACCAGCGCGTCCAGGGCCGCCCCCACCCGCGCCTTCACCTCGTCGATGGTCTCCATCCCCTCGACCCGGACACGGCTCGGGTCGCGCAGCCAGACCGCCCAGCGCTCCGGGTCCTCCGCCGCGACCTCGGCGCGGTCCCGGTCCTCCCAGGGCCCCAGGTCGATCTCCAGGAACCCGGGGTCCGGCGAGGCGACCAGCCCCAGGGCCTCCTCGAGGTAGGCCGCGGTCTCGCGGGTGCGGCGCAGGGGTGAGACGTAGAGGGCGTCAAAGGGCGCCTCTCGCGCCAGCCGGCGCGCGGCTCGCCCGGCCTGGTCGCGGCCGAGATCCGTGATCCCGCCCTCCAGCCGGCCCATGTAGCGGTTCGTCCGGTTGTGCTCGGTCTCGCCGTGCCGGACGAACGTGACCCAGGTCGCCTCGTTTCCCACGCACCCCCCCCTTGGCGTTCCCGCCAGTTTATTCCCGCCCCCCGAGCCGATCAAACCCATGGTGGTGCGAAGATCGTCGCTCCCCGGCCCCGAGACCCCCGCTCCGGGCTTCCGCCCGGTCCGCGGGGCGTTCGGGCGCCGCGCGACGCCGCCCTCCCTGCCCGGGACCGACACGCCCGACCCCGCGACGCCGGGGCAACAATCTGCGCACCACCATGCGGAGGTGGGGCTCCCGGCGGACCATGGGCGCCGATCTTGCAGTGCCCGGAGGCAGGGAGGAACCGATGAGCGAGTCCGCGGTGCGCGAACGGCCACGCCGGAGCCGGGAGCAGCGAACCCTGGAGGCGATGGTCGACGTCTATTGCCGGGGAAACCACCGGGATCCGTCGCGGTGCGGGGAATGCGCGGAGCTGCTGGCCTATTCCCGGCAGCGTCTGGAGCGCTGTCCCTATGGCGCGGAGAAGCCCACCTGCGCGAAATGCCCCATCCACTGCTACCGGCCCGAGCGACGCGCCCAGGTCCGGGCGGTGATGCGCTACGCGGGCCCGAGGATGACCTGGCGGCACCCGGTGTTCGCACTGCGGCACCTGCTCGACGGTCGCCGCGAGGCCCCGCCCCGTCCCGGAAAGCGGAAGAAGCCCGTCGGTTCCGGGGTGGGGGTCCCCTCCCCGGAATCCCCTGGCGATCCCCGGTGAGGACCCGCGGGATCCCGGGGGGATTTCGGGGACCGGGCACGAGATGGTAGAGTGATCGCTGCCCCGGGGGCAGGCGCGCCCGGCGAGCGGCGGGAGCATACAGGGCTCCCCTGGCCAGGGACATGGCGAGACAGCGCAGCCGGAGCGGAACTCCGGCCACCAACCCGACCCACATCCGCCCCGAGCCCGGGCCGCGCCCCCGGTCCGCCTACCCCGAGTCGGTGGATGCGGTCGTGGTGGCGGGCACCCACCAGAACCCCCGGCATCTGATCCGCGGCCGGAACAAGGCGTTCGTGGCCCTGAACGGCCGGCTCCTGGTGCACGGCGTCGTCGAGGCCCTCCTCGAGGCTCGCACGGTGGACCGTGTCTTCGTCGTCGGCCCCGTGGAGGAGCTGCGGCGGGCCCTGGCACCGCTGGCGGGGCCCCGGCTGCGCCTGGTCCCGCAGGCGGGAAAGCTGATCGCCAACGCGTGGGAGGGGTTCCGGTCCTCCCAGCGGGTCCTCGGGGGTGACCTCCACGCGAACCCGGATCGACCGGTCCTGTTCCTCTCCGCCGACCTGCCGCTGATCCAGCCGGAGGCCGTGGACGACTTCGTGGCGCGGTGCGCCGAGGCCGACCGCCGTGCGGCGGGCGGCCCCGGGGCGTTGCTGGCCGGGACGGCGGAGGAGGCGTCCCTGGCCCCCTTCTATCCCCGGCAGGACCGCCCCGGCATCGTGCGACCCTACGTGGAGCTGCGCTCGGGACGGTTCCGGCTGGCGAACATCTACATCGCCCGGCCCCTCCGGATGGACAACCGGCAGCTGCTCCAGGAGGGGTTCTCCCATCGCAAGGCAAAGCACTGGACGAACGTCCTCGCCCTGGCCGGGGCGTTCTTCGGCAAGCGCGGCGGCTGGCGGGGCGCCTGGCAGGTGTTCACGCTGTGGCTCGCCATGCGCGCCGCCCGGCATCCGGGCCGGATCTACCGCGCCCTGCGCCGGAGGAACACCGAGCAGGGGATCGAGGCCATCGGCTCCCTGCTCCTCGGAGGCCGTCTCAAGCTGGTGGTGACCCCCTACGGCGGCCTGA
>JASFRI010000247.1:0-6398 GCA_050115015.1 Acidobacteriota bacterium | reverse complement strand
CGGCAACCTGTCCAACACGGTGAACGCCACGGCCACCGAGGGGACTCTCACCCTCACCGGCACCCTCACCGTCGACATCCCGATCGTCCAGAGCCCCGAGCTGGACATCCTCAAGGCCTCCACGACCACCGAGGTGACCGCGGCAGGCCAGGTCGTGCCCTACAGCTACACGCTGATGAACAACGGCAACGTCACGCTGACCGGGATCGACCTCACCGACGACAACACCGATGCCGCCCCGGTCTGCACCGCCACGACCCTGGCGCCGGGGGGCGCCACCGGATGCACCGCACAGCACACCGTGACCGCGCAGGAGGTCACCGACGACGGCTCCCCGACCCCGGGCAGCGGGAACCTCACGAACACCGTCTCCGCGGCGGCGGACCAGGCGCCGCTGACCGTCACGGGTACGCTCACGGTGGACATCCCCTTCAACGTGCCGCCGCTGGCCCCCGGCATCAGCCTCGAGGCCCTCGGCGGTGACTCGGTGCAGTGGTCCCCGCGGCCGGACGCGGTGGCGTACCACCTCTACCGCGGCAGCATGGGACTGCTGTCGCAGAGCGGCGTCTACACCGCAAACCCGGTCGAATCCGGCTCCGTGGACCGATTCTGCAGCATGACCGGCACCACCCACGTCGACCCGTTCGTCCCCGCCGTGGGCGAGGCCGCGTTCTATCTGGTCACCTGGGACGACGGCGGCGGGGAGGCCGCCCTCGGCGTGGACAGCGATGGATACACGCGGCCCAACGACAATCCGTGTGAGTGACCCGCCGCGGGGTCACGAGCCGATAGTCGCCGGGGTCGGCGCTCCGCCGGTCCCGGCCCCGTCCGGCGGCTAGCCGGGAGAGTGCGCGAATGGCCAACTTGCAGCAGGAACGTCTCGTCGAGGTGATCGGCCCCCTGGCCGAGAACAAGCTCCTGTTCTGGCGCATGCGAGGGACCGAGGAGCTGGGACGGATGTTCACCTACGAGGTCGACCTCCTGAGCGAGGACACCGGGATCAAACTGGAGGACGTCCTCGCCCGCACCATGACCCTCCGGATCGACCTGATGGAGGGGGGGAAGCGCCACTTCAACGGCTTCGTCACCCGCTTCACCCAGGTCGGGCAGCGCGGCCGCTACGGCCTCTATCGCGCCGTCCTGCGCCCCTGGCTGTGGTTCCTCACCCGCACCGCGGATTGCCGGATTTTCCAGGGGAAGACCGTCCCCGAGATCCTCCGGGAGGTCGCCCAGGAGCACGGTTTCAGCGACGCCCAGAGCAAGCTGAGCGGCGAGTACCGCCGCTGGACCTACTGCGTCCAGTACCGGGAGACAGACTTCGAGTTCATCAGCCGTCTTCTGGAGCGCGAGGGGATCTACTACTACTTCCTCCACGACGAGGGGAAGCACACCCTGGTGCTGTCGGACGGGTACAGCTCCCACCCGAAGTTCCCGCGGGAGGACGTTCCCTGGCGGCCTCTGGGCGAGGCACCCTCCGAGCTACAGCACGTTCACGCCTGGAACCGATGGCAGGAAGTGCAGCCCGGAAAGTACGCGCTCAACGATTACGATCTGGAGCGCCCCGGCGCGGATCTCAAGGTCAACGCCACCGTATCCCGCCAGCACCCGTACTCGAAGTTCGAGATGTACGACTATCCCGGGCAGTACGCCGACACGGGCCCCAGCGCCGGCACCTTCGACAGCCGCACGGTCACGCGATGGGGCGAGGATTACGCGAAGAAGCGGATCGCGGCGCTCCAGGCCGACCACGACTGCGTCAATGCCGAGTCCAACCATCGTGCCGTCGGCACGGGGGCTCTGTTCACCCTGGCGGAGCACGCCCGCTCGGACCAGAACGGCGAGTATCTCGTGGTCTCCACGAGCTACGAGATCGAGTCGAACATCTACGAGACCGCCGCCGCCGGGGCGGAGAGCGAGAACCGCTACGCCGTGAGCTTCAGGGCGATTCCGGGGCGCACCGAGTTCCGCCCCGGGCGGACGACGCCGAAGCCGGTCGTCCAGGGCCCCCAGACCGCAGTGGTCGTGGGCAAGTCCGGCGAGGAGATCTGGACCGACGAGTACGGGAGGGTGAAGGTCCAGTTCCCCTGGGACCGCTACGGGAAGCGCGACGAGAACAGCTCCTGCTGGGTTCGCGTGGCGCAGACGTGGGCCGGCACGAACTGGGGCGGGGTGCAGCTCCCCCGCATCGGCCAGGAGGTGATCGTCGAGTTCCTGGAGGGCGATCCGGACCGTCCGATCATCACCGGACGTGTCTACAACGCCGTCGCCCTGCCCCCCTACACCCTTCCCGACAACCGGACCCAGAGCGGCGTCAAGAGCCGGAGCTCCAAGGAGGGGAACGAAGAGAACTTCAACGAGATCCGCTTCGAGGACCTCAAGGGCGAGGAGCAGCTCTTCATCCACGCGGAGCGCAACCAGGACATCGAGGTCGAGAACGACGAGACCCACTGGGTCGGCAACGATCGGCAGAAGAAGGTCGACAACGACGAGAAGACGAACATCGGCAACGACCGGACCGAGGAGGTCGGCAACGACGAGACGATCAAGATCGGGAACGACAAGACGATCGAGATCGGCCAGAACCACCAGGAGACCGTCGGTGGGGATCAGACCGTCACGGTCAAGAAGAAGCGGACCGACTCCGTCAGCGAGGATGAGGAACGCACCGTCGGCGGCAACCGGAAGCGGACCGTGGCGAAGGCGGAGACCATCTCCGTCGGCAGCGACCAGAAGGTCTCCGTCGACAAGAACCGGAGCGTCGCCGTCAAGATGGACGACGGACTGACGGTGAGCGGCAACCTGTCCGTGCAGGTGGACAGGAACTACGACACCGCCGTGAAGGGAAACCGCAGCCTCGAGGCGAAGAAGGTCTCGACGGACGCTGCCGACGAGATCTCCCTCCAGGCGGGCAGCGCGTCGATCACGCTCAAGAAGAACGGCGACATCACGATCAAGGGAAACAAGATCACGATCAAGGGCAGCAGCGACGTGATCATCAAGGGTAGCAAGATCGCCGAGAACTGACGCCCGGCGTCAGGGACCGGTCGCGCCGGGTGACGTCAGGACCTGTCGCGCCGCGCGCGCCTCGATCTCCAGGTCCGCGGCCCGGGCACCCGCCATCGACCGCGCCCGGAAATAGAGATCGCAGCGGGCCTCGAGGCTCAGCGCGTCGAAGACCGGACGGCCGAACGCCTCGGTCACGTCCTGCCCACCTTGCCAGCGGCGATCCGGCGCGAACCGTCCGGACCGCGACTCCCAGAGTCTGCGGGCCTTCTCCGGGTCGGGGGGCGGCGTTTCGTCCCGCAGGTCCGCCTCGTCCTCGCTCATGCCGGGGTCCGGGGCAGGTGGGGCGTCCGCCAGGATCTCGCCCGGCCCGACGATCCGGAGGAAGGCGGCCCCGGCGGCCGGCGCCAGGGCCGGGTCGGACATCGCCTCCAGCAGGAGCGGCACCCGCCCCGCCCGGCCCAGGGCGCCGAGCCCCCGCAGCGCCGCGCCCGCGGTCGCGGGCTGCCGCAGGGCAGCCTCCAGGGCGGCCTCCGCCTCGGGGCCGCCGACGACGCCGCAGAAGGCGACCGCCTCCGGCACGGGAGTCTCTCCGGTGGCGGCCCGGGCGCATACCGGCCCGAGGTTCGGGAGTCCGAGCCGGGCCGACGCCTCCAGGGCCGCCCGGCGGAGGGCGGTGGACTCCTGCCGCAGGGCCCCGGTCAGGAGGTCGACGCTCCACGGGCCCCCGAACCGGCCGATGGCACCGTAGACGACGGCCCGGATCTCGGGGTCCTCCGCGAAGCGCAGCTCGGCCAGTCCCTTCGGTGCGGGGAGCCGGTGGAACGCCAGGACATCCGCCGCCAGCGCCCGCAGCCCGGGCTCCCCGGACGACGCCATCTCCGAGAGCCGCGCCGCGATCCCCCGGACGTCGGCGTGTCGCAGGCCGATCCGGATGCCGTCGCGGATCTCCGGGGCAGCGGCCATCGCCGCGTCCAGGACCTCTGCGGCCAGCCCCAGGGACATCAGGACCAGGGTCGCGGCGGTGGCGGCGCTCCGCTCTTCGCCATGCAGCAGCGGTCTCGCGATGGCCGCGGCGGCGTCGCCGCCGATCCGGAGGCCGTCCAGGTGGGCCTCCGCCCGGCCCTCGTGGGCCGCGAGCTCCGGCAAGGTCCAGTCCGCCGCGCGGAGGAGCCCCTCGCGCTGCTCCCAGAGGAAGTCCAGCTCCTCCAGGTGCTCCTCCAGCACGTCCAGCAGCATGGGTGCGGTTCCGCGGCTCACGGTAGGCTCCTAGAGGTCCGTCAGCGGTTCCTCGTCGATCATCCAGGAATCGTCGTCCTCGTCGAGATCCTCGTCGTCGTCCGCATCCTCGGGACCTCCGGGATCGTCGTCGTCCTCTTCCCCCTCCTCCTCCGCGGCCGCCTCCTTCGGCGGCGGGGGCGGAACCGCCCGGGGCCAGTCGACCCAGGGCAACTCCACCGTGCAGGTGAGGACGTCCGAGATGTTCCCGCCGATGGAGGCGACGAGGTGAAAGGTCTCGGAGCGGTTCTCGAACTCGAACAGGTCCGCCAGGTTGAGGCTGAAGAAGCCGCTGATGTCGGCCGGGCTCCCCTTCACGTCCGGACCAAACAGGGCGGCGTCCAGCAGCGCGTGTCGCGCCCGGGTGACATGGGAGGCGTCCGAGGTGACGGCCAGGACCAGCCGGCGCAGCGTCTCCTGCTGCGCCGTCCCGCGCGCCGGCGCCACCCGGAAGCTCCCCCGCAGCGCCCAGACCGGCCCTTCCGGCATCGACCGGGGCGGATCGGCGGCCAGCCGGATGCCCCCGACGGTGTCCGGCAGGGGCGGTGAGCTCTCGACGCGGACGAAGTGCGGCAGCAGCTCCCGTCGCTCCTCCCGGGGATTGCTCATGCCGGCCTCACCGGACCTTCACCTCGAGGGTGAGGACGTTGGACTTGTGGGCGTTCAGCGTGGCGTAGACCTGATACGTGGCGTCGCGCGCCGGCAGGTCGATCCGTTCCATCAGATCCACGTTGTAGTACTTCCGCACGATGATCGTCCTCATCTCCTCGGGGGATAGCTCCGACGGCTCCGGATCCGCCATCGTCCGGTCGAGCCAGAGGCTGCCGGTGATCGTCTCGCCCCGCTCGTCGTCCACGAGGACGACGTTCGAGGGCTCGAACACGTGGCGGTAGCCGGCCATCTCCCCGGCGGTGAGCTGGGCCGCCAGGCAGAGGGGCACCGTTCCCCCGCCGTCCGCGGACAGGGTCACGCTCTCGGGCATCCGGATCCGGAGTCCGACCTCCCGCAGGTCCGGGAACTGCGGGGAGCAGGGGGACTGGAGGAACGTCCCCAGCTTCACCTGCGAGAAGTCCGAAGATGGCGGCCCGGTGTCGAGCATGTCCTCCTCCTTCCGGGGCCCGGTGGCGGTCGGCTGCGCACACGCCAGGATCACCGCGCACAGCGCGAACCACCGCGCCCATAGCATCAGAACTGCCTGCGGATCCCCACCTTGCGCGCCGGATCCACGTCCAGCTTCCGCACCGAGGGGAGACAGTTCGGGCAGAATGCATCGGTATTCGTCCGGATGTCTCCGAACATCGTGCAGGACGGCGGCGGGCTGGGGTTCACGCCGGAGTAGGTCGCCAGCAGCGGCGATGGGTGCCGGCAATGACCTCCCGAATGGCCCCGTCCGTCGTAGTACGTGGACTGGGTGTCGAGATCCCGGTCCCCCTGCCTCCCCGGCACCATGCCGATCTTGTGGCCGATCTCGTGCACGAGGATGTTGAGCTGGGTCCGCGCGCGGACCCGGTTGCCGGCATCGTCCCGCGAGGCGATGGTCACGAGGTTCTCGTTCGCGAGACTGAGTCCCATCCCCACGATGTCGATGACGGTCATGCTCCAGCCCCAGGTGCCGGATCCACGCGTCTTCCCCGTGGTGTTCACGCGCAGCGTCCTGGGACCCACCCGGCGGGTGTCCGCCCGGGTGAAGGCCTCCGGGACGCCGGTGGAGTCGGGGATCCAGACCAGCGCCCCGAAGTCGTTGATCGACGGGTTCGCGTAGGAGAAGAGCTTCTTGATCGTGTTGACGTTCGTCGAGTTACCGCTGATCGTCCCTGCCCGGGCGCTCACCTCCGTGCCGGGGATGCAGTTCTTGTTCACGAAGAGGCAGACGAACGCGTACGGTGCCTTCGAGTTGTTGTAAACCCGCCGCAGGTTCCGCGTCACCATGCTCTTCGTCGGCGCATCGGTGTCGTCGAAGTTGACCAGGTTCGGGATCGTCCGGCCCGGGGAGTATTCCTCGAGCTTCAGGTACAGCTTGTTCCCCGGGTCCCAGAACCGCCGCCGCAGCGCCCGCTTCTGGCGGCCGCCGATCATGCGGGCCCGGGACATCCGGACGACCTGGCAGAACAGCTTGC
>JASFRI010000246.1:0-6408 GCA_050115015.1 Acidobacteriota bacterium | reverse complement strand
TCTTGCGCGGCGAGTCCAAGGCGCGCCGAGGAGTCGATGCCTCTGCGCATCGGCGACGAGGCGCAACGCGGGAATCGCCCGCAACCCCCAGCGGCCCTCCGGGTTGCGGCGGCATGGGCCCGTCTTCATCGTTCCCGCTCCTCCCCGATGCCACTGCATCGCCTTCGTCGCGGCGCCTTGAATCCAGGCCCATGGCGTCCGCAACGGACGGCATCAGACTTTTCGGCCGGACCTCTAGCCTAGCACATCGCGGGGGCGACAGCCCCCGCCGCCCGCGCTACACTCCCGGGGCCCCGGGACCCGCTCGCCCGGGCGGCAACCACCCCGGAGGGGCTCCCGGTCCGAGTCGATGAAGCTCCTGAAGCTCTTGGTCCAGTCCGCGCCGGCGGCGCTGCTGTTCGCGCTGTCGCTGGGGCTCCTCGTGTTCTACGTCAACCCGTCGCAGGCGCTCGGCCTCCGCGGGCTGTGGTGGACCACCGGCGCGTGCTTCCTGGTGCCGGGCCTGGTGGCCTGGATCGCCTGGCCGCTGGCGCTGATGGCGCTCCGCTTCTTCGCGGAGCACCCTGCCGAGCCCGGCTGGTTCCGCTTCGAGCGCTTCCACCGGTTCTACCTGCTGGACACGACCGTCGCCGCCGCGATCTGGTGGGGAAACTACTTGGCGACGCCCGCGCTGCTCCCGCTGCCGGCCCACCGCCTGCTGCTGGCGGGCTGCGGGATGATCACGCTGCTCGGCTGCCTGTCGGCGCTGGCCTCCCTGCCGCGGAGCCTCGTGCGCGGGCTGCGACCGAGGTGGGTCCAGGGCACGCTGCTGGTGGTGCTGTTCGGCGGGCTGTTCGGCCTGCGTGTCGGTGGCGGCGGCGAGGTGCCGGGTGCCGGCGGACCGCTGCGGGTGGGGCCGGTCCCGCCGCGAGGCCGGCTTGTCCTGGTGGGGATCGAGGGCCTGTCGCCGGAGTTCGTGCTACCGCTGGCCGCCGAGGGACGGCTACCGTCCCTGGCCGCTATGCTGCGGGAGGGGGGGCGCGCCCGGGTGCAGGCCCGCGGACCGCAGGTGCCGCCGGCGGCGTGGACGACGGTCATCTCGGGCGTCCTGCCCCGGCGCCACGGCATCGTCGACCGGAGCCGCTGGCGCCTGCTGGCCGACGGGTCCGAGCTGACCCTCGCCCCCCGCTTCGTGGGGTTCCGTCTCCTCGTCGCCGCCGGGCTCGTCGACCCCGTGGCCCTCTCCAGCGGGGATCGCCGGGAGCCGGCAATCTGGCAGCTCCTGGAGGGGGCACGGCTGCGGAGCGTCGTGGTGGGATGGCCTGCCGCGGAGCCCCCCGACGCGGGCCGGACGCGCTTCCTGCCGGTCCGGGGGCCCGGCCCGGATCCCCCGGGGATCGACGCCGCCGTCGACCGGCTGGCGGAGTGGGGGAACGATGCCGAGGGTCGCCGGCTGCAGGCGGTCGCCCGGGAGGCCATCGGCCAGGACGCCCGGGCGCTCGCGCGGGCGGGGGAGGCGATCGAGGCGGGGGAGGCCGAGCTCATCCTCGTCCATCTTCCCGGACTGGGATCCGTCCAACGGGAGTTCCTCGGCAAGGCCGTGCCGCCGGCGCTGCGCTGGAGCCCCGGGGAGCCGGACCCCGCCTACGGCGAGGTGATCGCCCGGTACCATCGTTTCCTCGACGAGGGGCTGGCGGCGCTGCGGGCCCGGGTCCGCGCCGGACCGCCGCTGTGGATCGTGATGTCCACCTCGGGGGTGCGCCGGCCCGCCCCCTGGGCCCTGTTCCTGGGGCGGTTCTCCGGGTGGCGCTGGCTGGGTCCCCACGGACGGCCCCCCGCGGGGATGCTGCTGGCCGCCGGCCCGGGCATCGTGGCCGGGATCGACGCGGGGGACCTGGAGCCGCAGGACCTGCTGCCGACGGCCGCCTATTACCTGGGCCTCCCCGTCGCGAGGGATCTGGACGGGAGACCGCGCACGTCGCTGTTCGACGAGGAGTTCATCACCCAGCACCCGGCGGCCTACATCCCCTCCTACCGACGGCGCGCGGAGCGCTGAGCGCAGGGCCGCGCGGCGCGTGTTATACTCCCGCCGAACCTCCCCGGCACGCCGGCCGCGGGGGCGGAGCCCGGAGAGCCATGGGTCACCGCACGGGAAGACAGGCGCCGAGGTCCCTCCGCGGGACCTTTTTTTTGAGGCCGAGATGAGCGACGCGGAAGCCATTCTCATCCTGGACGCCGCGACGATCGAGCGCGCCGTCACGAGGATGGCCCACGAGATCGTCGAGGCCAACCGGGGCGTCGAGGGGCTGGCGCTGGTGGGGATCCGGACGCGCGGCGTGCCGCTGGCCCGGCGGCTGGCGGCGCGGATCCGGGAGATCGAGGGGGTCGAGGTCCCCGTCGGCATCCTCGACATCAACCTCTACCGCGACGACCTGGACACCATCGCCGACCACCCCGTGCTTCGAAAGACGGAGATCCCCTTCGACGTGGTCGGACGCCGGATCGTCCTGGTGGATGACGTGCTGTTCACCGGGCGCACCATCCGCGCGGCGCTGGACGGCATCATCGATCTCGGCCGGCCGGCGTACATCCGGCTGGCGGTCCTGGTGGACCGCGGGCACCGGGACCTGCCGATCCGCGCGGACCACGTGGGGAAGAAGGCCTCCACGACGCTGCGCCAGCGGGTGCGGGTCGAGCTGTCCGAGATCGACGGCGAGGACCGGGTCACCATCCTGCCGCTCCCGGAGGGGGGGCGGGCCTGATGGAGCTCAAGGCACGACACCTCCTCGGGATCGAGCCGCTGGATGCCGAGGACATCAACCGCATCCTCGACACGGCCGAGTCCTTCGAGGAGGTCGGGCGGCGCGCCATCAAGACGGTGCCGACGCTGCGCGGAAAGACCGTCGTGAACCTGTTCATGGAGCCCTCCACGCGCACGCGCTCCTCCTTCGAGGTGGCCGAGAAGCGCCTGTCGGCGGATGCGCTGAACTTCTCCGCGTCCACGTCCAGCCTGGTGAAGGGGGAGACGCTCATCGACACGGCCCTCAACCTCGAGGCGATGTCGCCGGACTTCATCGTCATCCGTCACTCGCAGCCCGGTGCGCCGAACCTCCTGGCCCACTACTGTGCCTCGCGGATCGTCAACGCCGGGGACGGGCCCCACGAGCATCCCACCCAGGCGCTCCTCGACGCGTTCACGATCCGCCGCCACAAGGGGCGCATTCAGGGCCTGCGGATCGCCATCATCGGCGACATCCGCCACTCCCGGGTGGTCCGGTCGAACATCCACCTGCTGCGGAAGCTCGGCGCGGACGTGGTGATCTCCGGTCCGCCGACGCTGATCCCGATGGCGATCGAGCGCATGGGGGTGCACGTCGCCCGGCGTCTGGAGGAGGCGCTGGAGGGGTGCGACGTCGTCATGATGCTGCGGATCCAGCGCGAGCGGATGGGGGCGGCCTTCATCCCCTCGGCGCGGGAGTACTTCCGCCTGTTCGGGCTGACCCGTGAGCGCGTGAAGCTGGCCCGGCCGGACGTGATCATCATGCACCCCGGCCCGATCAACCGGGGGGTGGAGATCGAGAGCGCCGTGGCCGACGGCGATTACTCGGTGATCCTGGAGCAGGTCACCAACGGCATCGCGGTCCGGATGGCGGTGCTCTACCTGCTCGCGGGCGGTCGCCGCCCCGAGGAGGACGCATGAGGCTGCTCAAGAACGGCCACCTGGTCGATCCGGAGGCCGGGATCGACGGGGTCCGGGACCTCCTGCTCGACGGCGATCGCGTCGCCGAGGTGGCCGCGGACATCCCGGCTGCCGGGCACGACGTCCTGGATCTGGGCGGCAGGGTCGTCTGTCCAGGGTTCCTGGACATGCACGTCCATCTCCGGGAGCCGGGATTCGAGGAGGACGAGACCATCGCCTCGGGCACCCTCGCCGCCGTGGCCGGCGGGTTCACCGCGGTGGCCTGCATGCCGAACACGCGGCCCGTGAACGACGACCAGAGCGTCACGGACTTCATCGTCGCGGAGGCGGGACGCACGGGCGCCTGCCGGGTCCATCCCATCGCCGCCATCACCCGGAAGTCCGGCGGGGAGGAGCTCACGGAGTTCGGGGACCTCGTGGAGAGCGGCGCGGTGGGGTTCTCCGACGACGGCCGCCCGGTCTCCTCGGGGCTGGTGATGCGGCGCGCCATGGAGTACTCCCTGCTCTTCGACGTGCCGATCATCGATCACTGCGAGGACCTCTGCCTGGCCGATGACGGGGTCATGAACGAGGGGGCGGTCTCGACGGAGCTGGGCCTGCGGGGGCACCACACGGTCGCGGAGGAGATGCACGTGGTGCGGGATCTCCTGCTGGCGGAGCTCACGGGAGCCCGGGTCCACCTGGCCCACGTGTCCACCGCCCGTGCCGTGGAGATGGTCCGGCAGGCCAAGGCCCGGGGCGTGCGCTGCACGGCGGAGGCGACGCCGCACCACCTGTTCCTCACGGAGGACTCGGTCCGCGGCTACGATACGCGCTTCAAGATGAAGCCGCCGCTCCGCAGCGAGGCGGATCGCCTCGCGCTGGTCGCGGGGCTGGTCGACGGCACCATCGACGCCGTCGCCACGGATCACGCGCCGCACCATCCGGACAAGAAGAAGGTGGAGTTCTCGCTGGCCCCCTTCGGCGTGGTCGGTCTGGAGACCGCGGTGTCGCTCCTCCTGGACCGCCTGGTGCGGCCCGGGACGCTGGATCTCCCCCGCCTGGTCCGGGCGCTGTCCGTCGCCCCGCGCCGCATCCTGGGGTGCCCCCGGGGGACCCTGGCCCCCGGAAGCCCGGCGGACATCACGGTGCTCGACCTGGAGGCGGCTTGCACCGTCGACGCGGAGCGCTTCCGGTCCCTGTCGCGCAACACGCCCTTCGGCGGCTGGCAGCTGCGGGGGATGCCCTGCAGGACCATCGTCGCCGGCGAGGATCGCTTCGTCGCGGGGAGCTGACGGGTCCTCGTGCCCCCGCTGGCGGGCCGGCCGTGGTTGGTGCATATTCAGACGTTGGATCGGCCGGAGACCGGCCTTCGGAGGAGATCGACCCCATGCCCCGAGCCAACCGCACCTGTCGGACCGTTCTTGCATGTCTGCTCCTGTCCGTGTGGGCGCCGGGCGCCGCCGCCCAGGAGCGCGCCAGCACGGGGATCGCGGACAACACGCCGGACGATCTGCGTGCCCGGATCGACCGGGCGGTGGACTCCGGAAACCTGGAGACCGCCCTCTACGCCTATCGTTCGCTTTATCACGCCACCGGCGAGGAGGACGCCGCCCGCCTGTCCGGGATCGCGGCGCTCACGGCCCGGGATGAGCTCGGGTCAGCCGGATGGGTCGGGGTCTCCGCCGCCGAGCTCCTCGCCCGGCGGGGCGACCCCGACGGACTCCGGCGCCTGCGGGTCATGGTCACCGACCAGGACGTGCAGCCGACTCTTCGCCGCGGGGCCATCGAGGTCCTTGGAGATCTCGGCGACCGGGAGAGCATCCCGGTCCTGCAGTCGGTGGTCTACGACGAGGAGCGATCCCTCGACGAGCGGTTCGCCGCCACGGATGCACTGCTCGCCATGGACGACCTGCACGGCGTGGCGTTCCTGCTGCGGATGCTGGAGGGGGACCGTCTGGCGCTGCGACTCCGGGCCGCACTGCTGCTCGGCGACCACGAGATCGCGACCACGAAGCCCCTCCGGGCCGCGGCCGCCCCGGATCAGGCCCCGGAGCTGCGTCTCGAGGCGCTGCGGGCGCTGGCGCGGACGGGGGATGCGGAGGCACGGCGGACGCTCGTGGAGATCCTCGGGGAGAGCACGGAGGCCGTGCTTCCGGAGCTCCCGGGGGCCGAGACCCCGGACGGCGAGCGGGTCGTCTACGAGGATCTCAGCGAGATGAGCCAGCGTCTCCGGGCGGGGGAGATCCTGCTGGAGGTCGGGGATCCGCGGGGAGTGGACCTGTTCGCGGCCTGGGCCGAGGTGCCGGACCCGCCGTTCAACACGGCCCGGCTGGTGGGGTTCATCGAGGAGGTGGATCCTTCGCGGGCGCGCAAGCTCTACCGCAAGCTGCTCGCGCCGGACCGGTCCGACCTCGTGCGGGTGGAGGCCGCCGGCGCGCTGGCGGCGGCGGGGGAGACGGAGGGAGTCCTGGAGACCCTGGAGGCGATGTACGGCGCCAGCAAGGCCTTCGGCGACCCCGTGCGGCTGCGGGCCATCGACATCGCCGGGGCGGCAGCGTCGTCCCTCCCCGGCGCCGCCGACCTGCTGTACCGGGCGATGACCGAGGACCATGAGGACCTCCATCGCCTGCGGGCGGCGGTGGGGCTGGTCGGGATGCGCGACCCGCGGGGCGTGAAGGTGCTCCGGGACTACCTGGAGGGCCTGGACCGCATGGAGGCACTGATCGCGGCCAAGGCGCTGCTGGCCT
>JASFRI010000245.1:0-6429 GCA_050115015.1 Acidobacteriota bacterium | reverse complement strand
CCTCGGCCTCGCGACCCATCTCCTCGCTCATCTCCAGGTGGAGGCGGCGGACCGTCTCGAGGTCCCAGGAGAAGGAGGCCACCTGATCGGTGATCTCGAAGAACCGGCGGGACAGATCGTCCCGCGCCCGCTGATGGCGGTCCAGCGCCTCGTCGGTGCCCTCGGCAACCGCACGGGCGAGCAGCTCGGCGTCCCGCAGCGCGTCCGTCATCCCGTGTGCGGTGAGCGGGTCCTTGAAATAGGACGCGTCGCCCACCAGGGCCCAACCGGGCCCCCAGGTCTGCCGCAGGAACCCGTGGATGCCGGAGAACAGGTGCAGCTTCCCCGCCGGCGACGCCGTCTCCACGGCGGCGGCGAGGGCCGGGTCCAGCTCCGCCAGCCCGCTCCGGTAGGCTGCGTCGATCCCCGATCGCCTGGCCTCCTCGAACCGCGAGGGCGGCAGCGACAGGAAGACGCAGGTCAGGCCGTCGTTGGTCGGGATGGTCCCGGCGCTCAGGCCCGGTCGGTAGCGCCAGTGATAGCCGGCGGCATCGATACCGGACCAGTAGCCGTAGATGTTGGCGGTGGCATGCCGACCTTCCCGCAGGGTGGCGGCTCCGGCCAGGCGCGCCACCGACGAGAGGACGCCGTCCGCGCCGATGACGATCCCGGCGCGCACCTCGCGGAGGTCCCCCGATTTCCCCTGAAGAAGGGCCCCCTCGATGCGACCCGCATCCGAGCGCAACAGCTCCACCAGCCGCACGCCATGCCGGACCTCCGCGCCGGACTCCCGGGCGGCATCCACGAGGATCGGGTCGATGACGGTCCGCCGCGGGGCATAGAGGGCATCGACGCCGTCCCTCGGCTTGATCCGGATCTCGATCGCGTCCTTGCCGTAATGGAAGGTGGTGGTGGTCACCGGTGGCGTCCCGGCATCCCGGAGACAGTCCAGCACGCCCCACCGGTGCAACTGCAGCACGCCCGCCCGCATCAGCGCGTGGGTCGACAGCGTGTCGCTGCCGTAGCGGCTCCGGTCGACGGCCAGGACCCGGAGTCCCCGGCGGGCCAACAGCATCGCCGTGGCGGCACCGGCACAGCGCGCCCCGACGACGACGGCGTCATAGCGGGTGGCGTTCGGAGTCATGGTTTTGCTCCCTTCAGGCCGCCCGGGTCTCGCGGTGGGCAAGGCGGACGGCGATGTGAGCGGCAAGATCCCGAGCGTCATCGCCGACGCCGTCGATGAAGGTGGACTTGCGGCGCCGCAGGAAGCGCAGGCCGAGGACGTAGAGGCCTGGGGCCGGGGTGATCCCGCCGTCGTGCCGGATCTCGCCACGCTCGTCGAGCACCGGGACCTCGAGCCAGGGGTAGCTGCCGCGGAACCCGGTGGCCCAGATCACCGTGCGGATGCCGGCGAGCCGGAGGTCGAGCTCCGTGGGAGCAGGCATCGGGACGAAGGGCATCCGGGGACCCACGTCGCAGGAGACCTCCGTCATCCCGGACAGGCTGATGTGGTCGTCGATCCGCTCGAGGAGCCGCGCGAGCTTCCGGTCGGCGGCGTCGGTGTACACGTCCAGGTCGTCGGCGAACCGGATCCGCCGGCCGTCCACGGCCACCGCCCGCCCGACGAGACGGACGCCCGACTCCTGCAGCGCGGGAAGGTCGAGCGGCGTCCGGTCGGGGCGGCCGACGAGCTGCAGCGACGGCTGGTTCCGGGAGCTCTTCAGATCGCTCACGTCGTCGATCGACTCGTCCAGGAGGCCCATCCGGTCAAGCCAGTACATGATGTCCTTCCCCCGGTAGGTGCGGGGAAGACGGGTATGGCGGCCGACCGCCAGCGTCACCCGGCGGCCGGAGCGCTGCAGCTCGTCGGCGAGCTGCAATCCCGAGGCAGACGCTCCCACCACGAGCACCCCGCCGTCGGGGAGCATGCCGGGGTTGCGGTAGCGCGTCGGCACCGTCTGGTGGATCCCTCCCGGGAGGTCCCGGGCCATCCCGGGGATCAGGGGCGTGCCGCACTGTCCGGTGGCGATCACGACGTTCGCCGCGGACCATTCGCCACGGTCGCTGCGCACGCGGTAGCCGGACTCGGTCCGCACGACCTCCTGGACCGTGGTCTCCTCCATCACCGGCGCGCTGAACGAGCGTGCATACCCTTCGAGGTAGTCGATGACCTGCGGCATCGTCATGAAGCCGTCGGGATCGTCCCCCTGGTAGGTCCATCCGGGGAGCCGCGACTGCCAGTTCGGGGTGAGCAGCCGGAGCGAGTCCCAGCGTTCCGTCCGCCAGCGCTCGGCAACGCGGCCCTTCTCCAGGACCACGTGGTCGATGCCCCGGTCCGCGAGGCAACGGCTCATCGCCAGCCCGGCCTGACCACCACCGATGATCAACGTGTCGATGCGCTTCATGGCTCGTTCTCTCGAAGAAGGGGAAAGGGGAAGGTGCCGGCCGACACGAGGTTCCGTGCCGGCCGGCGCCTTCCGTCGGCCCGGAATCAGCCTGCGTTGACGGCGATCTCGACCGGGACCTTGTTCGTGATGACGTCGAACACCGCGGAGCGCGCCCGGGACTGCTCGACGATCTCCTGGAGCTTCTCGGCCGGAGCATCACCCTTGATGGTGAAGTTCACGCGGATGTTCTCGTAGCCGTTGCGGACCTCCTCGGAGATCCCGAGGATGCCACGCAGATCGATGTTCCCCTCGATGGTGGACTCGACCTCGGTGAGGGTCACGCCCCGGGCGGAGGCGATGTTGGCGATCCCCGCCGTGAGGCAGCTCGCCAGGGCGTGGAGCAGGAACTCGACCGGCGTGGGTGCCTTGCCCTCGCCGCACAGCACCGGGTGATGGTCCGCGTCGTAGGAGAACTCCTGCTGATGCTTGTGCTCTCCGCCCGCGCCGGTGAACGGCATCATCGTGCTGCGGCTGTTGGTCCCCTTCACCCAGCGGTTCGAGGCGCGGAATTGGAACCTCCCGAGCTCCGGCTGTCCCTTCACCGCATCGATGGTGGCGAACAGGTTCTCGACGGGGACACCGTTCTTCTGGGCGGGGGTCATCTCCTGGGTCATGGTGTTCATCTTCTTTCCTCCCTCGTGGTCCTGATTCCGGACTCGATTCGCGCCGTGCACGCGGCGCCTGGTTCCTCGACGGCCGGCGTCAACGTGGGCCGTGTTCCCGTTGCAGCCGCCGTCACAGGGGAGTACGCAAGCCCGGCAGAAACCCGCCACGGGAAGCTCGAGAAATCGGGCCCGCGGGGGGAAAACCATAAAGTATTTTTTTTCAACGATTTCGACGCAAAGTCCTAATCCCTGGCGCGGCGCAGGGCGCCCGCGCCTGTCGGGATGGGTTACAGTCTCCTCCGGCAGGGGAGGAACCGACATGAGCGTGGACGGGAGCGAGGCCTGGGGCGGACGGATGCCCACCGTGGGGGCGATCGCGACGCGGTCGCGCAAGGTCGAGTCGTCGGACATCGAGCGGTTCAGCGCGATCAGCGGCGATCGCAATCCGCTGCACTACGACGAGGAAGCCGCCCGCAGGAGCCGCTTCGGCGAGATCGTGGTGCAGGGAGGCGTCATCAGCGCCATCCTGAACGCAGTGGTGGCCGAGGAGGTCCCGGGCCCGGGGACGGTCTTCCTGCACGTCAACTGGAGCTTCAAGGCCCCGGTGCGGCCAGGCGACACCATCACCGGGAGGGTCGAGGTGGTGGACGTCCGGAAGGACAAGCCGATCACGAAGCTCGAGACGACCGTCCTCCGGGACGACGGGACGGTCGTGCTGGAAGGGGACGCCGTCTGCTACACGATGCGGCTCGACTGACAGGAACCGACCGGTCTCCCGCTCTTCGCACCCATCGCGCTACGAGACGTAGCCCGCCCGGTGCATCTGCCGCACGCCGCCCCGACGGAAGCGCAGCCGGAGCTTACGGAACTTGCCCGGCCTCCGGGACGGGACAGCCGGGCGCTTCCGCCGCGGATCGCGCCTTACCCGGAAGGACGTCCGCCTCGCGGGGCGTCCACCGCTAGCCGCGCCGCTCCGCCAGCAGTGCGTTCACCTTCGCCATCACCTCGAAGGCATCCGCCACGTAGACGACGTCGGCCTTGCCGCGGGCCCAGCCGCAGTTCGGGTCCGTGTTCACCGCGCGGCGCTCCCGCACGAAGCGCCAGCCGACGACGTGCGGCTCCTCCCCGTGGCAGCACGTGGCCAGCCCCTTGGGATGGCGCGGACTGGCGCCGGTCTGCCCCACCTGGTTCAGATGGCTCATGAAGGACAGCACCGGCTCCCCGTCCCCGCCCTGCTCGACCAGGGACTTGCTGCCGCCCAGGGAGGCACCGCTGCGCTCCAGGAAGCCGAGGATGCGCTCCTCCGCCTCCTTCCCGTGGACCTGGCCGTCGGCCTGCGTCTTGGTCCAGCCGGCGCCCGCCACGAAGAGGAGATCGGCCTCGGGACGGATGGTCTGCGGTCCGCTCCCGGACGCTCGCTCCCCCTCCACCGTCGTCCGGAGGCAGGACGCCGGGACGGAGACCGGGACCGCCTCCGGGGAGGCCGCTCCGGGCTCCCCGGTCCAGGCATCGAACGTACCCGGCTCGATCGCCAGCAGCCAGGGCCGCGTGGAGCGGGAGAGCTCCGCCTGCATCCGCTGCCGGTAGTACCAGCGCCGGACCGTCACCTGCCCGCCGGCGGCCTCGAGGCCGACGACGTGGGTCTCCAGGCGTCCGCCCAGCCGGAGCGCCGTGGCGGGAAGGGCCCGGGCCGTGCGGGACGTGAGCGGCGCGATCCCCACCGTGGCCGCCGACGCGCGCAGCAGGGACTCCGCCGCGACGGCATCGCTCGCGCCGCGGGATACGGCGAGCTCCGGGTCCACCGCGGCCAGGATGCGGTCGGCGCCGCACGCCTGGAGCTCCGCGACCGACCGGGAGACGTCCGCTCCCCAGAGGCCGACCTCCAGCGGCGCGCCGTCCAGATCCCCCCGTAGCCGCAGCGCGGCGGCCAGGGCCTCGCGCGCAACACGGGGCAGCGTTCCGTCGGGGGACACCGGCGTGAGCAGCAGGATCTTCTCGGTCATCTCAGGCCTCGATCCAGGAGACGATCTCCCGTGCGATCGCGTCGGTGGAGGCATCCTCGACGACGCGCGTCTTGCGCGAAGAGGTGGGAACCTCGACGGTCCGGAACGTGATCCCGTCGGCGGCGAGGGCGGAGGGGACCGCTCGCTGCAGCGCCGGGAGGATCGTCCGCATGTTCTGCATGCCCATCTGCGGGCTGTTGGGAGGATCCGGGAGGGTCCCGGTGCTCCAGGCGAGCACCGCCGGGGGTCCCTGGCAGACCGAGACCTGGTGCCGCCCCCCCTCGATCCGCTCCAGCACCCGCAACGAGCCCTCCTCCCCGACCACCAGTTCGTCCACCGCGAGGAAGACGTCCGGGATCTCCATCCGCTCGCCGATCAGCGGGAGCGTCACGCCGGCGTCCCGGGATGCCGAGCTGCAGCCGCCGAAGAGCAGCAGGCGGGATCGGTCCAGCCCCTCGATCCCCCGGATCGCCCCGGCAAGCGCCTCCGCCACGTCGAAGGGATCCGTGAAGCCGCCCGCCGGACCGTCGAGGGCGACGAGCCGGAACGGCACCTTCTGGGCCAGGGACATCATCAACTGCTGGAGCTTGGCCCTGGGTCCCAGGCTCACGAGCCACACCTCGCTGCCGGGCAGCCGCTTCGCGAGGCTGGCGGCCTCGTTCAGGGCGTGCCAGGCCCAAGGGTCGAGGACGACCGGCAGCATCATCTCGTTCCGCAGTTGCGGACCGGTGGCTCCCATCTGGGGTTCGAGGGTCTGCAGCGGATCCGGGACCGGTCCGCCGCAGACGACGATCTGCAGGCCCTGGCTCATGTCAGTTCTCCGCCGAGTGCAGGCCGCCGGCACCGGCGCGGAGGACGACGTTTCCCCGCGTGCCGGAGGAAGCGGTGCAGTTCCAGATGCAGGCGCCACAGTGGACGCACTTCTCCCGGTCGAAGGCAGGCACGCCGTTCCCGCCGGGCGTGAGCGCCTGCCCCGAGCAGATCTCGATGCAGAGCCGCGTCTCGCAGCGCTCGCAGAGCGAGGGATCGCGGAACACCACGTGGTCGGCGTATCCGGGAGGCGCCTGGACCTTCCCGCCGAGGAGCAGCGCGTCCTGGTGGGAGACCAGGAGGCGCCCGTCCTGCGGGATGGGCGGCCAGCCGGCGCGATCCATCAGCGCATCGTGGAGCGAGCTTCCCCGGCGCTCGCATTCGCCACGGATCGCGTCGATCTCCGGCGGCGGGATCGTGTCCCGGTAGTAGGCCTCCAGGGACGGCATGCGCCCCGGGCGCCCCGGACGGGGGCGGAACCGCCCGCCGGTCATCCCCGCGAGCCCCAATCCCAGCAGGCCGCGCAGGAACCCCCTCCGGAACCCGTCCCGGCAGCCCTCCGCCGCGCGCCCCTCGGACTCCACC
>JASFRI010000244.1:0-6456 GCA_050115015.1 Acidobacteriota bacterium | reverse complement strand
GTCGCCGGTGAAGGTCACCTGCGCCCGCCTCGCGGAGCTGTGCAACGGCCTGGACGATGACGGCGACGGGCTGATCGACGAGGGGCTTCCCATCGCCGGGTCCACGAACGACGACGACATGGACGGCTACTTCCTCTGCCCGGAGCAGGGACAGGGGCTCGAGGCGGACTGCAACGACCAGAATCCGCTGATCAACCCGGCCGCCACGGAGATCTGCGACGGCCTGGACAACGACTGTGACGGCGCCATCGACGAGGGGGATCCCGGCGGCGGAGAGGCGTGCACCGTGGACGGCCAGGCTGGCGCCTGCGCGGCCGGCGTGACGGAGTGCTTCGAGAGCGTCGTCGACTGCATGCAGACCGTGTTCCCGGTGGGCGAGGTCTGCAACGGCGTGGACGACGACTGCGACGGTGCGGTCGACGAGGACTTCCCGGTCGGCGGCACCTGCGAGGTGGGCGTCGGCGCCTGCGCGGCCACGGGAACCGTCGTGTGCAACGCCGCCGGCGACGGCACCGTGTGCGACGCGGTCCCCGGCGACCCGACGGACGAGCTCTGCGACGGCCTCGACAACGACTGCGACGGAGCGGTCGACGAGGACTTCCCGGTCGGCGGCACCTGCGAGGTGGGCGTCGGTGCCTGCGCCGCCACGGGGAACCTCGTGTGCAACGCCGCCGGCGACGGCACGACCTGCGACGCGACCCCCGGCGATCCGACGGACGAGGTCTGCGACGGCCTGGACAACGACTGCGACGGCGCGGTGGACAACGGGGATCCGGGAGGTGGTCAATCCTGCGGCACGACCGACGTGGGGGCCTGCGAGTACGGGGTCACGACCTGCTCCGCCGGGAGCCTGGTCTGTGTCGGGAACGTCGACCCCGTCCCGGAGGCCTGCGGCGACGGTGCGGACAACGACTGCGACGGGACCGTCGACGAGGGCCTGCTGCCGGTGGCGGTCTGCTCCCCGTCCCAGGATCTGCTGAACGTCGGCTCCCAGTCCACGTCGTTCAAGTTCAACCTGGAGTCGCTGGTCAACGCCTGCGACCCCGCGAACCCGGCGCCGCTGGACGCCGCCGGGATCACCGCCGCGTACGTCTCCCGGGCCGGCGATGCGGTCCTGGCGGATCCTCTCTCCCTCTCCTGTCCGGACATCACCGGGAGCTTCCTCGGGGAGCGCGGGATCGTGGAGGACTTCTCGGACCGCCAGGTGACGGGGAACGACGTAGACCTCAAGTTCAACCGGCCCGCGGACGGCGACTGCCGGACCCTCGACGGCACCCGGCAGGACCTGTTCGCGCTGGTGTCGGACCAGCCCAACAACGCGGTGGTCCCGGTCTGCTTCAAGAGCACGTTCGACGGCGTGGAGTTCGAGTGCTGCATGGAGGCCACGGTCCGGAACACCGGTAACCGGTAGTCTCGGGGGCGGGGATGCGCGCGCTGGCGGGGTTGTTCCTGGCGCTGGCCGGCACGGCGGCAGCCTCCGCCGGGGGGGTCGTGTGCCGGCTGGAGCCATCGGTCCTCGACGTCCACGAGCGGCCGGGCGCGCTCATCGCCCGCATCGAGCACCCCGCCCTCGCCGCCGACCCGGGGGCGACCCTGGACGGTGTCTTCATCGCCTCCGTCGCGGGAAACCGTCTGCCGGGTCCGGACGAGCCGGGGGAGGGGATCGACGCCGCGGCGCCCCGCCGCGGCCCCGTGGAGGCTCTGGCCGGCGGGGGCGACTCGCGGGTCGTGCGCTTCGATCGCCCCTGCGACGGGGACCCGGGGACCCGCGACGACGGCGACGCCGGGGACCTCCTGGCCATGCTCCTGGACGTGCCCGACGGCACGTCGGTCCCCGTCTGCCTGGGCGGTACGCTGGACGGCATCCCCTTCGCGTGCTGCGATGCCGTCGTCGTGCGCAACCGCGGCCTGCGGGATCGCCCGGGACGGCGCGTCCCGTGAGCCCCCACCGGCTCTCCGTCGTCCTGGCCGCGGCCCTGGCGCTGGCGGCGCCCGTCCGGGCGGACCTGCGCCGCGAGGTCGAGCCGAACGATCTCGGGGCGGACGCCCAGCCGGTGGCCATCCCGGCCAGCGTGGGGGGGACGATCGGCGTGCCCGGCGACGTCGACCGCTTCGCGGTCCGGCTGGAGGTGGGAGGGATCCTGAAGGCCGACCTGCTGGCGCGCGGCTTCCGGGCGGGCAGCTCGGAGGGCTCGCAGCTCCAGGCGGTCCTGACGGTGCAGGATCCGTCGGGCGCCGTCGTCGCACAGGACGCCACCCTCGGAGAGTACGACGACCCCTCCCTGAGCTTCCAGGCGGGCGTCGCCGGGAGGTACGTCGTCTCGGTGGCGGACCTGAGCCCCTCGGCGGGTTCACCCGATCACCTCTACGTGCTGTCGCTGGAGCCCGAGCCCAATGACACCCCGGCGGGCGCGACGCGGATCCTCCCACCGGTCCTGCCGTCCATCGACGCGCTGATCGAACCGCCCGGCGACCGCGACTTCTACATCGTCTCCGGTGCGGCCGGGCAGGTGCTGACCGTGGACATCGACTCCGCGGTCTTCAACCCGTCCTCGCCTCCGGCGAAGGTGGTCCTCACGGTCTACGACGCCTCCGTGGCACCCCTGGCGCAGGACGCCTACACCTCCGTTGACGAGGAGGATCCGTACCTCGAGGTGGCGCTTCCCGCGACGGCGGACTACCTCGTGGAGGTGCGCGAATTGCGCTCCTTCGTCGGGAACACGAACACGTTCTATCAGATGTCCGTCGACCTGGGGCCGGGGACCGACAACGACACCTTCGCGTCCGCGAGCCCCGTGGACCTCCCGCGGGCGGCCAGCGGCACCGTCGCCCCCGCGTCGGACGTGGACCACTACCGGTTCTCGCTGGCGGGGACGGGACTGGTGGCGGATCTGGACGCGCGTCAGGACCTCGTCTCGCTCCTCGACGGCCTCCTCGCCCTTCAGGACGCCGGGGGCGTGATCGCCGCCGACGCCACGGCGCCGGATCCACAGCTCGCGGTCTCACCGGGGCCGGGCGACTACTCCGTCAGCGTCGAGGGTTCCTGTTCCGGAGGCGGCTGCCTGGACGAGGACGCCTATTACGTCCTCTATCTGGACGGGGATGCCGACGCCGACGGGCTCCGGCTTCCCGTCGACAACTGCCCCGCGGCGGGGAACCCGGAGCAGGCCGACGGCGATGGCGACGGCGTCGGGGACGTCTGCGACGTCTGCCCCCTCGTGTTCGACCCCGGCCAGCAGGATGCCGACGGGGACGGCGTCGGCGATGCGTGTCCGTGCGCCGCCCCGGAGGCGACGGTGGCCGGCCTCGCGTTCGTCGACGGGACCACGCTGGACTGGGTCCTGACGCCGGGAGCCTCGTCGTACGATCTCTACCGCGGCAGCCTCGGGGCCCTGCCCGTCTACGATCATGCCTGCCTGGCCTCTGCCGTGACGGGCCCGCCCGCGATGGACCCCCAGGCTCCGGCCTCCGGCGGGTTCTACTATCTCGTGGCGGGGAGAACGGCCTGTGGCGGCGGCCCGCTCGGCAGCGGATCCTCGGGGGAGCCGAGGCCGCCGGCCTCCACCTGCCCCTGAGGAGGGCCGGTGTTCACCCCGGCGTGCCGGGGGGGTATCCAGGCCCCTTGCCATCCGGTATGCTGTCGCCCTGACAGCACCGACGGCTTCGACCGCCGCCACGTCGCGACCTCGATAAACCGACCCCGGAGGGCCCTCTCCCGTCATGCCCCTGCTCCGCCGCGGCACCCGGAACCTCCTGCGCGCCTGGGGGACCATCCTCACAGGCCACGCGCCGACCCTGTCCATCGAGATCACCAAGGAGTGTCCGCTGCGATGTCCCGGCTGCTACGCGTACGAGCCGGCGCATCTCGGGTCGGACACGACCCTGCGCAGCCTGACCGACCTCCGGGGGGACGACCTCGTCGCCCGGATCCTCGATCTGGTGCGGGAGCGCCGGCCCGCCTACCTCTCCATCGTCGGGGGCGAGCCGCTGGTGCGCTTCCGCGAGCTGGAGGTGCTGCTGCCGCGGCTCGGTGAGATGGGCCTGCCGGTGCAGCTCGTCACGAGCGCCGTCCGTCCCATCCCCCGGTCCTGGAGCGACATCCCCGGCCTGTACGTGTGCGTCTCCATCGACGGCCTGCAACCGGACCACGATGCGCGCCGCGCGCCGGCGACCTACGAGCGCATCCTGAAGCACATCGAGGGGGGCTCGATCACGGTCCACTGCACCGTGACGCGGAGCCTCGCGGATCGCGGGAAGCTCGAGGAGTTCGTGCGATTCTGGTCCGCCCGTCGCGAGGTCACGCGGATCTGGTTCAGCCTGTTCACGCCCCAGGTGGGCGCCGGGGACCCGGAGATCCTCTCGCCGCCGGAGCGGGAGAGGGTGCTGGATGCCATCGCGTTGCTCCGTACCGCGCACGCCAAGGTCCAGATGCCGGACCCCGTCCTCCGGGGCCTGCGGCGTCCGCCGGGATCCCCCGCCGAGTGCCTGTTCGCCCGGACGACGGACTGCCTGTCCGCGGATCTGCACACGCCGGTGACGCCCTGTCAACTCGGCGGCGAGCCCGACTGCTCCCAGTGCGGCTGCATGGCGTCCGCTGGGCTACACGCCGTGGGCGGTCTCCGCGTGGCGGGCCTCGTGCCGCTGCGGGCCCTCTTCGACGTGTCGGAGCGCCTCGGCGCCGTCGTGCGTTCGACGCGGCGCCGTCGAGACGTCCCGTCCCCAAGCGTCTCCGACCGGACCTCGGCGGCACCCGCGCTCGTGCCGTCGGAAAAGGAGACCCCGACCTGAGTCGGGAGCGTCCCGGAACAGAACACTACCGAGCGGACTTCCACCACCGCAGGAGCTCCGGGTCGTCCGGGGCCTCCTCCAGGGCGAGCCGGTAGAACGCGAAGGCCAGGGAGGGATCACCGCGGCGGGTGGCGAGCTCCCCCAGCGCACGGAACAGCCGCGGGTGGATGGCGCCGAGGACGAAGGCCCGGGTCAGGTGTAGCGAGGCCGCGGGGACCTCACCGCGTACGAGTGCGCTGACGCCGAGCGCCAGGAAGACCTCCGCGGCGTCCGGCGCGGCCTCCGCGGCGGCGCCCAGCACGACGTTGGCCTCGTCCACGCGACCCAGCGAGTAGAACACCGTCGCCAGGTCGACGGCGGACGGGACGTACTCCGGATCCAGGGCCAGCGCCTTCCGGTAGGCCTGGATCGCGCCGGTTGCGTCCCTCGCCAGGGCCAGGGCGCGGCCGAGCAGGTGGCGCGGAACCACCGCCTCCGGGGCCGCTTCGATCCCGCTCCGGATGCGCGACGTCGCCTCGTCCCGCACCAGGCCGCCGCCGCGGGCGAGGGCCACGCAGGCCTCCAGCGCCAGGGGGTCCGCGGCGTCCATCTCCAGGGCCGCCTCCAGGGCGCTTTGGGCCTCCTCGGCGTCGCCGAGCTCCGCGGCGGCCAGGGCCCGCGCGCCCGCCGCCTCCGCCCCCTCCACGCCGGCGGCGAGACGGCGCAGTCGCGGCATGTTCCAGGCCACGTCCTTCCGCCGGCGGTAGAGCTCCCGCAGCTCCACGAACAGCCCCGGCGGGGGATCCCCCTCGCCGGCCCGGGCCTCCAGGGCCGCGATCCGCTCGCTCAGGCCCCGCAACGCCTCCGTCCTCTCCTCGGTCTGCCGCCGGAACGCGTCCAGCCGGGTGATGGACCGTTCCTCTTCGGCGGCGTGGATCCGATCCCCCACCGTCCCGTAGGTGCCGGCCAGGGCCTGGCGGACCGGCAGGTCGTCCGGCGCCCGGTCGCGTGCCTCCACCAGGAGCACCAGGGCCCGTCCCTGCATCCCCGCCTCGGCCAGCGCCAGCCCGAGATCGCGGCGAATCCCGGGGTCGTCGGGCAGCAGGTCATCGGCCTTCTGCAGCAGCCGCGCCCCGGGACCGACCTCGCCGCGGCGGGACCGGACGGTCCCCAGGACCTGCAGCAGCCTGGGGTGGTCCGGGAACCGGGAGAGGCCGCGGTAGAGGATCGCCTCGGCGCGATCGAGGCGGCCGGCGTCGCGGAGCTGCACGCCCAGCTCCACGAGGTCGGCCGGGGTGGAGGGGTCCGCGTCGAAGGCCGCGAGCAGTTCCGACTCGATGGCCTCGAGGGGGACCGGCACCTGCTGCGCCAGCACCTCCGCCCGCAGCCGGTGCCGCTCGACGGCGTCCACCTCGTCCGCGCGTCCATCCAGCAGCTCCAGGGCGCCCGCGGTGTCCTGCAGCCGCAGACGGGCCTCGACCTCCTCGGGCAGGTCCGCGCGGGACACGCCGCCGGCGGCAAGGAGGAGCGTGAAAGCCGTGATCGCCCGGATCATCCGGGGGATCTTAACCCGGATGATTCGCGAACGCCAGGTAGAGGCAGAGCAATCCTCTTCAGGGAGACGGTCTTCCTAGGTCACGATCTTCCACGGCGAGCCGCGGCCCTTCCGAGGCCTCGCGTTCGTGAATT